>DASQFE010000721.1:0-10619 GCA_035633295.1 Ilumatobacteraceae bacterium
CGTGCCCCGGCACACGAAGTCGAGAATCGGCGCCCACGCCGCGAGGCGAATGATCGACGGTGCCTTGCGTCCCTCGGGCACGGCGATGCCGGTGTTGCACAGGATCATGCCCGCAACCTGCCGTGGGTCTTGAACGACCCAACCCATGGCGATCGCGCCACCCCAATCGTGAGCAGCGACGACCAGTGGGGCCGACCCCGCAAGTCCGAGCGCAAGGATCACGTCATCGAGGTCGCGTACCCGATCGGCGTATCGGCGCCGCCCCGTGCGTGCACTGAAGCCCATACCGAGTTGGTCGATGGCGATCACCCGGTAGCGCCCATGCAGACGGCGCAGGAACGTGGCCCAGGCGTACCCCCACGTTGGATTGCCGTGAACGCACAGCACCACCGGAGTCGACGAAGCATCCGCCCCCTCGGGAACACCGGTGTCGAGCACGTGCCAGCGATGTGTGCCACCGGTGTGGCTGACGACATCGATGAATCTCGACCACTTCGGTTCGAGGTTCCAGCGGCGCCAATCGTCGTCGGTCGGCGGCTGGGGCAACCAGGACGCTTCAGCCCCGGCGGTGTCGACCCCTGGAGTCACCAGACGATTTCGGTGAAGCTGGTGTTCAGACCCGAACCGATGCCCATACAGAGCACACGATCGCCGACCTGGATGCGGTCGGCGACACTGGCGAGCGTGATCGGGATCGCCGCCGGCCCGACATTGCCGTACTGCGGGAAGGTCTGCGGGACACGCTCGGGGTCGATGCCGAGGCGTTCGGTCATCAGCCGGGTGTGGACCAAGCTGACCTGGTGGACGATGTACCAGTCCATCCCGACTTCCCAGTCGAAGTCGTGGCCCGAGTGCTTCCATGCCGCTTCGCCCAGGTCGAGGCCGGCGACGAGCAACCCGTGCGTGTCCGTGGTCATCCGGTCAAGATCGCCGACGCACAGTTCATGATGCTGAGTTCCGGCGCGGGCGACACCGCCGACGAGCCGGTGTGCTTCAGGGTGCTCGTCGAGTCGGCACAGCACAGCTGCGGCGGCACCCGAGCCGAGCGTGAGCGAGGCGAACTCGGCAAAGACGTCGGCGGCTTCGATGCTTGGCTGCTGCAGACGGGCGATCGTGGTCTCCTGGGTGTAGCGACTGCCTTCGCCATCGACGATCAGCGCATAGTCGATCGCCCCGGAATCGATTGCTGCTGCAGCGATCTGCATGCCGTTGATGAACCCGAGACAAGCATTGCCGACATCGAAGTTCAGGCAACCCGGCGCGAGCTGCAGCTGATGATGCACAGCGCACGCAACCGATGGCTCGAGATGGTGCTTGCAGACCGAGGTGGAGATCAACATGCCGACGCGCATCGGGTCGATGCCTGCCGCATCGAGGGCAGCCCGCCCGGCCATGGCTGCTGCCTGATCGAACGTGACGCCCTCGGGCCACCAGCGACGAGCCTCGATACCAGCGAGTTCCGCCAGTGTGCCCGCCTTGAGACCCGTGCGGGCGTACGTCTCGGCGAGTTGTTCGTCGATCCACGCCGACGTCACGACCACAGGCGCTTCGACCGCCTCGACCGCAAGGACGCCGACATTGCGGTGCTTCATCAGAGAGTTCTCGGTCATCGGCGGTCCTTTCCCATGGGTGTCGCGAGCCTACGTCATCGTCACCGCGTGCGCGAGGTCGTTCACGCGTGTCGCCGGCCCGACTTGGCCACGACTACGGTCGCCGCAGTCGTCAAATCGAGGGGGAATGAATGGAACTCGGACCAGGCAAGGTTGCGGTCGTCACCGGCGCAGGAAGCGGGATCGGATTGGCGCTCGCCAACGCGTTCGCGGCCGCTGGCTGTTCGGTTGTGCTCGCCGACGTGCAGGAGGACGCGCTCACTGCAGCAGCAGTCGAAGTCGGGGCGCACGGCGTCGAGACCCTCACGGTCGTGACCGATGTCAGCAAAGCCGAACAGGTCGAAGCCCTCGCCGCCGCAACGATCGAACGATTCGGCGCGGTTCATGTGGTGTGCAACAACGCCGGCGTCGGCGGTGCCGGCGATCCGTGGCTCGGCCCGATCGAGACCTGGGAATGGGTGATGGGTGTCAACTTCTGGGGTGTCGTGCACGGAGTGCGGGCATTCCTCCCCCATCTCGTGATGTCCGGTGGCGGCCACATCGTCAACACCGCCTCCATGGCCGGGCTGTATCCCCTCGCAGCCGCGCCATATGACGCCAGCAAGCACGCAGTCGTCGCCATGACAGAAGATCTCTACACCAGCATGCAGGAAGCCCAGATGCCGATCGGTGTCAGCTGTCTGTGTCCGGGCTGGGTCAAGACCGGGATCATGGAGTCGGAACGCAACTGGCCCGACGAGTTGGGCGACGCACCGGAGCGAGATGCAGCCGGAGAGATCGGTCTCGACTACTTCCGCCGCGCGGTCGCCGAAGGCATGCAGCCGGGAGCCGTGGCCGACCTGGTCGCTGACGCGGTTCGCGCCGGACGCTTTTGGGTGTTTCCGCACCCGGACTGGCTCGACATCGCGGTCGAGCGGTTCCACAGCATCGGCGAACAACTGAATCCGTCGCAGCCCGAAGAGTTCCCCGGACTGCCGCCACGCTCGCAGATGATGAGCGAAATCATGGCCGCGATGATGGCTCCACCGCCCACCTGACTCGGGTGGTCCGTCGGAGCCCCGGTCTTTCCGGACCCGACCCCAACAGACCGTGACTCGCCCTCAGAGGCGATACGTGCGAGCGGCGGTACCGCTGTTGGACCGCTACGAATTCATCGGAGGTCGGAGGTCGTTGGGCGGTGTGCCAGCCGAAGCCGTTGTCGGGCATGTTGCGATCGCGGCGATGTCGCCGGTCCACTGGTCGAAGATCTCCTCGCGCGGATCGATGATCGGCACGTCGGGATCGATGACGTCCTCGATGACCGAATCGAGCCATTCCTGACTCCCGGGAGACGGTGAAGGGCCACTCATCGCGAGGAACCTACTCGGGGCCTAGTCTTCGTGGAATGGCAGACAGCCGTGCGGCGCACCAGTTCGATCACGCTCTGGCCGGCCCATTCCGCCCGCGGCAAGGCTTCGAGAAGACCGCGATCCTCGTTGAACCGATCGACCCGCTGGCCACGATCGTGATCGACACCCCGTTCGGCGAGCAACGCCTCACCGGTGCGTTCTATGTCGTGGCCGAAGGCGACGCTTCCTACGGCGCGACGCGACACGAGTTCGAGCAGACGCACACGGCTGTCAGCGCCAACCGATGGGTGAAGAACGCCCCGGTGACGGCCTATCGAACGGACGTCGTGCGCACCGTGGAGACCCTGATCAGCGGGAGTCTCGAGACGACTGTGACCGCACAGCCGGGCGATTGGATCGTCCGCCAGCACACCGGCGAGATGATGGTCCTGGGTCCCGACGAGTTCGCCGAACGCTACGTCAGCGACGAACCGGGTGTGATGGCACCTACCTGACGGGCGGATCCGGCCGCTGGCCCCCAGCACCACCGCCGTCGTCGCGTTCGATTTCGCGCTGCCAGCGGGAACCCCATGCATGAACCTCGCCGAGCAGGACCGCTTCGACCTGATCGATGTACTTGGTGACCTCCTCGATCGAGGGATCGTCGGCCGGGTCAGGCCGACTGGGTCGCAGATGGGCGAGCGTCGTTGCGGCCGACCCATAGAGTTCGGCGTTGGCACGGAACCCGATCACGTCGGCCCACCCGGCAACGATCATCGACAGTGCCGACAACACGGCGACGGTGATTCCGAGCCCGGTCCGCCAGTTCTCGACTGCGGCTGCGACCAGACCACACGCACCAGCAGCGAACAGCAGAACCTCACGCAGCCCGGTCGCCTGCCGGTCCGCCGCCGAGTACTCTCGAAATCGGGCTTCGTAATAGTCGCGTTGATCCTGAACCCGGTAGGTGTCGTACGCGCCGAGGAACTCCCCGACTTCGTCAGTCATCGCTCACCGTCCCCGTGTGGCATCGGGTCGACAACCTGTGCGATGCGCACCTCCAGTTGCCGCTCGTCGTCGCCATCGAGGCCGCCGAGGTAACGGAAGTACAGCGCTCGAAGCTGCTCGGCGCGCGCTCGCGATGTCAGATACTTCGCCAACGGCGCGGTGCGCTGGGCGTAGCGAGACACTCCGGCGGCCGCCAAGCCGACCACGCCGATCGCAAGACCGGGCCACGCGACATCGCCCGCCGTCGCCTGAACTGCGCCGAGAACTGATGTCAGTGCCGCAAGCACCAGCGTGACCAGACGAAAACGTCGATGGCGAGTCTGTTCCTGGACTGCGATCAGTTCCTGGTCGGCGAACGCAGCGACCAACGCGCGATCGAGCGCCTCGATGCGTCCGCCGAGCAATCGACACTCGTCACCGATCGCGATCGGAGCGACCCGACCCGGCACCGGTCGACGCAACGGGAGTCGAGTGAACAGAGGGAGCACCATGCTCTCATCCGCTCCTGCTGCTCACGACCGACCGTTGCCCGAGGAAGCCGTGACGCCACCACCGACCGCTTGAGGGCCCGGGGGCACGGAAATCGGCTCCTGGTCCGGGACCAGAAGAACCGTCACTTCGACGGGCTTGTCGTCACCAATCCGCCGCACCACTTCGTAGATGCTCGGACGGTAGGTGCGCCTTCGGTCGGAATCGGGCTGCCAGACCGCCATCACCTCGAACGACGGCCGCCAGAGGTGCCGCGTGAGACTCTGGACAAAACTGTCGTCGAGGTCTCGAAGCCACGGGCTGTCGCGACCGCCCACCTCATCGACGAGATCACCCCAGGTCCACGCGGCCCGGCCGTCGTGGGCCCGGAACAGCGACAGCGTGTAACTGGTCGTGTCGTCGACCCCTTCGACCACGCGAGCGCGCCGCGGAATCCCGTGCGACCAGTCTGTCTGGGTGCAGTGTTCGAGGTCGAGCACGATTCGGTGACACGGTCGGTAGCGGTAGACATCCTCGCCCGGACCGGCTTTCGAATTGATCAGGAGGCGGTTGAATTCCTCGGCAATCCGTCGTGCCGCCGCATTCATGTCATCGTCGGAAACGTCCGGCGCCAGAGCTCCGCGCTGCCAAACCCCGGACATGTTCCAGGTCTGCGTGCACAGCGGGCGGACGAGCTGCTTGGCGATGTCGTCGGGCGACGCCCGCACACACTGCACCCGACTGAGTGGTGCCGGGGCCGTTCCGTTCGGGTCGTGCAGACATGCCACCGACACCACATCGTCGTCGAAGCGGTCGAACAGCCCGACTTCGTACAGGCACCAATCCCACGTGTGGTTCGGGGTGGTGAACAACAGAATCAGGAGATGGCTCTGGGCAAGCTGGTTCTTGATCTCGCGATCCCAATCCACTCCGGCAGTGAGGTCCTCGCCCGACACCCAGCACTCGAGAACCTCTGGTGCGAGGTTGTGCAGCTCTTCGGCGACCCGCCCCGCAAGCTCTGCGTCAGCGGATTTGTGACTCACGAACACCTTGAACGTGTCCTGCTGCAGTCGTGGCATTACGGACCCCCTCGGAACATTCATCCCGGTCATCGCCCTGGGTGACATTACTCTCACAGCAAGCGTTCGTCTGTGTCAATGTCATGACGCCTTGGGAGGCCGAGGGGGCACGGTTCGCAGCAACGTCAGACGACGCACCGGTTCGCCGAGCATTCCCGTCAGCGTGCGGTTCGGCACGACGTCGACCACCTCGAGCCCGATGCGCTGCAGCGCGCCGATCCGTTTGCCAGAGCGCTCGTTGAGTTCGCCGTACCACGAGTCACGGCCCGCCATACGGCACCGCTCGTCGATGTGGGCAACGAGCGCCAACGCCACGCTCGCCGATCGCGCCGACTTGTCCACGTTGAGATGTGCATGCACCGATGCCGGTGGCCGCCGCCGTGCTCGGGCGAGATCAACCGCATCGCGACTGCGCAACGCGTAGAACGACCGACTGCGAGCATCCAATCGGCCGGCGGTCCATTCCCGGCCAACCCGTGTCGCAAGCTGCAGCGAACCCCGACGGCTCCATCGCGACGCGTCAGCTTCATCGGTGCACACGAGCGCATAGCCGACGACCACGCCGTTGGAATTGCGAGCAATGGCCGCATCGTCGCGTCCGGCGTCGAGGTACCACCCGACACAGAGGTGGCGATACTGCTCGAACGCAGCCGGTAGTTCGTCGAGCGCTGTCCCAAGCATGACCGTCCGGTCGAAGAGTTCGCAGATCGCCTGGTCATCGACACCCTCCGGGCGTGAGACGGTGATCGTCCGATTCATCCCGCGGCGGCGAACTCTTGCGAGTGCACGGCGTGAGCATGGATGTCGAGCATGGCGTCGACCGACCGCCGCCACGGGAACTCCTCCGCGCGCGAGCGCGCCTCGACCCGTTGCAGCGAACGGCTGCCTTGGAACACCGACGCGATTGCGCTGGCGAGACCATCGATCCCAGGCCCAGCCACTGCGCCAGACCCGGCTGTCACCAACTCGTGCACGGCACCTCCGCGCACAGTCGCCACCGGGGTCCCGCATGCCATCGCTTCGAGGCAGGCGAGCCCGAATGTCTCGTTCGGTGACGGCACGATCGCCACGTCGGCGCGCCGCAGGAGTGCAGCGATCATCGCGCGGTCGTCGACGTGGCCGATGAATCGAACCGGCAGCCCGCGACTCGACAGCGCCAGCTCCTCCCGCTGCGGGCCATCACCCACGACGAGCAGTTCGGTGAACCGACCCGACCGAACGAGACGAGCGACGGCAGCGACGGCATCATGTGGGTGCTTCTCTGGCGAGAGCCGCCCGACGTAGACCGCACGATGGTGGGCGCCCGCTGACCAGCCGAGCGTCGCCGACAACGGTGGCTCATCGTGCGCAACCGGGCAGAAGGTCTCGAGGTCGACGCCAAGGGGCACCCGTCGAATACACGACGGTGTCAACTGCTCGAACTCGGCAGCGGCGAAGTCCGATGCGCACACAATCGTGTCGACGCGTGCCGCAAGTCGTTTCGTCCATGCATTCACGAGTCGCGTCGGGCGGAGCAGGCTCGGCGCCACCCGTGCTGCCGCGAGGTCGAGACGCTCGTGGGAGTACAGCACGACCGGGGGTCGTCGAGGAAGGTTGACCACGATTCGCGCCAGCGTGGTCCGATCCGAGAGTTCGATGACGTCCGGACGCAGCGCTCCGACAAGGGCGCTCACCGCACGTTGGTCCACGATCGTTCGATAGTCCGAAGCGGCAGGAAGACGCGGGCTGCGTAAGGTGATCACGGTCTTACCGTCGATCTCGCGGACACCCCGCCGATCGGCCGGCACCACTACAAACACCTCATGGCCGGCTGCAACGTACCCCGACGCAAACGCATCGATCGCCGTGCGTAGCCCGCCCGAGCGGTCGTGGTAGAAGTTCGCGAGCTGCAGGATCCTCATCGCCGCCCCACACCCACGACGTCACCCGGTTCGCCTCGGCCGACCGGAGGTCCCCGTCGACATGCTGCGATCAGCTCTGCGTAGGTCATCAGCTGCAGTGCCGAGGCGGCGAGCGTCTCGATGGCCTGTTCGGTGGCCCGAACAAGCCGGGGGTCGTGGATGTCGTCAGGGTGCAGGGCGAGGCGAATCGAACGTTGCTCCCGACACCGCAGCGCCACGACCGAGACCAGCATGCGAGCGGCAAGCATCGTCAGCACGCTCTTGGGGCGATGACACACCGCGGGGATCGGCAGCGACTTGGGTTCGTCGAGGTCGATCACCGTGAGACGCGTCGTGGTGTACCCGAAGCCAGCCGGGCCCAACACGCTGAGAGCCTCGCCTGACATCGACCATCCCGGGGCAATGAACCCAGTTGGGTCTGCACCGAGCAAGCGCAGCTCCACCAGCGCCTTGCAAGCGCGAACCGACGCCTCTTCGGCCCCCAGCGCAGCAAACTCCGAGCAGCCCCGGGTCAGCAACCGCTCGCCCAGTCGACGAACGACGCCGACATGCAGAGCCGGATCGGACACCGCCCTGTGCTCCCACCCGTGGGCCACGATCTCATGCCCGCGCGACTCGGCCGCGAGCAGCCACTCGACGAACGCTGGGTCGTTCGCCGCCATTGGCTCACGCCATGGACCTGAGATAACGAGCAATGAGGCTCTCGCGCCGACGCGCTCGACGGTCGCGAGCAGCGCACTGCACTCCGCTCGAGTCGCTGGAGCGACATCGTGAATCGAAATCACCCCACTGCTCACGATGCTGCCCGCTGTCGGCTGCGTAGAGGCCGACGATTGTTGGTGTCGCTCACGAACGCAACCGAGCGGTAGTGCTCGACCAACTCGCGGGCGAGCGCCGACCAGGGACGCGACAGCACCGAAGCCCGAGCATCCAGTGCGAACCGCGTGCGCAACACAGGCGACTGAACCAGGTCGCTGACTGCTCCGACCAGCGACTCGGGCGCTGCGGGGTTCCAGAGGAAGCCGTTGCGGCCGTGTTGGACGAGGTCGATGGGCCCACCCGACGCGGGAGCAACGACAGGCACTCCCGATGCGAGAGCTTCTTGAACCGACTGGCAGAACGTCTCGTCGAGGCCGGTGTGGACGAAGATGTCGAGCGCGGCGTAGATCGCCCCGAGCTCCGCACCGTGGCACAGCCCGAGGAAGGCGGCATCGGGTAGCCGACGCTCGAGCGCTGCTCGGTCGGGCCCGTCGCCGACGATGATCACCTTCACGCCGGGTAGACGGCTGACTGCGGCGAGTCGGCCGACCTGCTTCTCGGGTGCCAGACGACCGACATAGCCGACGAGCACATCGCCGTGATCCCCGGACGAAAGGGCACGCCTGATCGCCGGATCGCGGTGTCCCGGTGAGAACCGTTCGAGATCCACCCCCCGTCCCCACAGGGCGACTTCTTCGACGCCATATCGACGCAGGGTCCACATCGCGGCGGTCGATGGCGCCAGCGTGAGGTCGGCCTGACGATGCACCCAGGAAATCCATTTCCAAATGGGGCCGCGAGCCAGGGCGAGATGGTGACGACTGGCGAACCCCGCAAGGTCCGTCTGATAAACGGCAACCGTCGGTATCCCGAGCCGCTTCGCTGCGAGTGCCGCCGCTGCCCCCAGAAACGCCGGCGCTGCGAGGTGTACGACATCAGGCCTGAAGCGCTTGATGATCTGGGTGAGGCGTGCAGTCGGCAGTCCGACACGCAGATCACCGTATTTCGGGAGCTCGAATGAGCGCACCCTGACGACCTGCACTCCGTCAAGGGTGTCTGTGCCCGGCCCGGGAGCGACGACGAGGCAGACATGACCGGCCGCCGAAAGCTGTTCGACGATGCGCAACACCGAGTTCGTCACGCCGTTGACCGACGGCAGGAACGACTCGGCGACAATGCACACTCGCATCGGCCCATCCAGTGAACCGTGGGAGCGGATCAGACGGCTCCGCCTTCCTTGGTCAAGTGGCGGCTTCTGCCACACTGCCAGGTCCGACACGCGTCCCACGCACAAGACTCAACACCATGAATCTGAACTACAGCACTGTCATTCGCAAACAGAACATGACCAACGGCTGAACACTTGGCAAACGACAGGTTCGCGTCCGTGCAGGCCCGACCTCAGCACCTCACATCATGAGGTCGCGGACCGAATCACGATCCAACGTGAGCAACGTCGACGGCGTCACCGCATAGGCGGTGAGCTGACCGCGCTGACCGCGAAGTGCTGCTTGGTCGCCGAACATGCCGCCTGCCTTGACGCGCACCACGGTTTGGTCGACACCATGCCCTTCGGCGCGAATCTCGACCTCGCCGGCCGTGACGACGTAGTAGTCACCGTTTCCTTCACCGGGCCGGAAAATGACCTCGTTGGTGTCGAACGTGACCCGGCCGAGTTCAGTCGACGCCGGTACCAGGCGCGGGGGCGGCAGGGTCGCAAGCTGGAAGGTTTGGCGGTGCACCTCCGGCGCGGCCGACACCTGCGAGTAGTCGAAGTCCACGAAGTGCATCTCGAATGGTCTGAGCACGTACAGGTCTCCGCCTGGCGACGACCATTCCTTGCCGAACTTGTTCCGCATGATCATCAACGACCTGCCCTCGTCGTCGGCGGTCGCAAGTTCGCATCCCCCGACGCCCTGGAGTTCTCTGACCTTGCGCCAGTCCTGGGTGTAGTCATCGACACTGAACGAGACCCGCTTGTTGTCACGGATGTTCCGGGTCAGGGTTGAATCCTTCACGTGGTGGAAGAACAGACGATGCTCGTCATTGGCGAAGGCGACCGTGTTGGAGTGCGGCATTCCGGTGAACGACGAGGTCGACAGCGTGATGATGTGGTGTAAACCGAGATACGTCACCACCTCAGGTGGGATTCCTTGCTGCTGAATCGCTGCCATCTCGCTCCCCATCGCTCCGGTCGATCAACCCACCTCCACCGTAGTGCGCTGATGCTCGCGCCCGGGAACGCAAGAAACCCCTGCAATGCAGGGGTTTCTGGAGCGGACGACCGGGATCGAACCGGCGACCTCAACCTTGGCAAGGTTGCGCTCTACCAACTGAGCCACGTCCGCGAGGAATCCATAATCTAGCAGTCCGGTTCCCGGACCGGGCAATGAGATCCACGGCTGATCGACTCAGCGCTGATCAGGTGGGCGCAGGTCGATGACCCTAGGCGACGCCGTCAGCGGA
>DASQFE010000722.1:0-2505 GCA_035633295.1 Ilumatobacteraceae bacterium
GTCAGCACGGCAGCGATTGCCTCCATGCCGCCGTCGATGCGTCCGGCCTTCACGCCGGCGCGCACACCGTCGGGTGTCAGCGCGTCGACGAACGACTCGAGCCCCTCACGGTGGTCGTCGTCGAGTGCTTCGATCGCAGCGGTCAGCTCCTCGTCGGTGGCGGCCTTGAACGAGCGATCGAGCAGGCCGAGCGCCTGCATCCGGTTCTTCATCTGATTCACGTCGCTCGACGCTATCGGCGCCCCGGCGACGCGGGTGCTCAGCGGCGTGGGAACGACACGATGACGGCACCGGGATCACCCGGCAGGGTGAGCACGTGGTCGGCGAGATGTGTACCCGGCGAGCGAGGGTGCGCGAACATCGTGGCTCCGAAGTGGTCACGATCGGTGAGTCCGGACGGCACGCCCAGCTCGTCGAACGTCACGTGGATGTCGTCGGTCGGTGCGCGCACGAGATGGACGAGGATGACCTCGTCATCGGTCTCGCGTACGTAGGTGACCGAATCGGTGCCGGCGTCGATCCATCTGAGCGTGCCCTGTTGCAGTGCGACCGTGGTCCGGCGCAGCGCAATGAGCGCTCGAACGTGACCGAGAAACTCCTCGCTGTCGTCGAGGCTGTCCCACGGGAACGGGACGCGACCGGTGTCCATCGAGTCGCCCCCGACGCCCACTTCTGATCCGGCAAAGAGTGTCGGGACGCCGGGCATGGTGAACAGTGCAACGAGGCCGACGAGGTGCCGGTCGGGATCGCCGTCGACGACGGTGCGGAACCGTGCGGTGTCGTGCGAATCGAGCATCGTCATCGACGCCTGCCTTGCGTCCCACGAGACGTTCGCAGCGAGATGGCGCATCGACTCAACCATGGCGACACCGTCGAGGTCGATCAGCTCGACGGCTGCCATCAACGAGCGCGGCTCGGGCCCCTTCAGCCAGCCCCACAGCGGCCGGGTGAACCACTGGTAGGCCATCACGCCGTGCCAACCCGTGCCGTCGAGGTCGCTCGACGCGTCGTAGCAGTGCTCGGCAAGGAGCCAACGCTCATCGTCGATGGCACCCATCGTTGCGCGCAACGCGTGGGCGACGGCGTGGTTGTCGTCGATCGTGCCGTGTCGTGCGGTCGTGTTGGCACAGTCGACGCGCCAACCGTCGAGACCGAACGGCTCGCTGAGGTAACGAGCTGCCACCGATGCCGCTCCGTCATGGAAGCGCCGGCGCAAGTGGTCGCTACGGTGGTCGAGCTTGGGCAGCGACGCCACGCCGTGCCATGCGACATACCCGTACGGCTCGGCCTCGTCGAAGAAGTAGTAGTTCCGCTCGGGCACATCGGGACCAGCGAGCGCCCCCGTGAACCAGTCGTGGTGGACGCCCGTGTGGTTCAGCGTGATGTCGCCGATCACGCGAATCCCTCGGGCATGCGCTGCAACAATGAGCGAGGCCAGCGCATCGTCGCCGCCGAGCGCCGGGTCGACGCGTTCGAACGTCGATGCGTCGTAGCGGTGCATCGACCCCGCCGGGAAGAACGGGGTGAGGTAGATGAGTGTGACGCCGAGTCGCTCAAGGTGTTCGAGGTGCTGCTCGATGCCGAGCAGATCGCCACCGAACCACTGACGTGATCGCACGCCCGGCGTGTCGTCGACCGCATCGTGCCAGCCCTGTGTGATCGCCCAGTCGGGAGTTGGCGTGTCGGTTCCCGACCTCGCGAATCGGTCGATGAAGATCTGATAGCCGACCGTGTCGTGCAGCCACCCCGGAGGCGCAGTGGCGGTCGAGATGCGGAAGTCGGCGGCGTCGGTCACGTCACGATGGAACACGCCCGCACCGTTCAACCAGCACCTTCCGAGCCGGCCGCCCTCGAGCAGGAAGCGGTAGTTGGTGACGGCCATGGTGAGCTCGACGTCGACTGCCCACCACGCGGCGCCGTCCGACTCCGACTCGATCTCGGCGTCGACGACGTCGGGTTCGGCATCGGGCGTCGTACGAAGACGAAGACGCTCCGTGCCGCAGACGAGGGGCACTCTGACACGGGCGCGTACGGTGGAACCGATCGTGCGGGGCCCGGGCGCCAGGAGCGACCCGTCGTGGTGTGGTTCGTCGGCGAGGCGCCGCTCGTTCGACCGGGTCATTCGTCACGCTTCATTCCTTGACGGCTCCGGACGTCAGCCCGGAGACGATGAAGCGCTGCAGGAACATGAACAACAGCACCACCGGGATCGCGCCGATCAGTGATCCGGCCGCGAACGGCCCCCAGCGGTTGTCGAACCCGGCATTGACGTAGCCCGACAGTCCAACGGCGAGGGTCTTGTTGTCCTCACTCAGGATCACGCTGGCGACCATGAATTCGGCCTGCGAGGTGATGAACGACAACAGACCGATCACGGCGAGCACCGGTGTCGCCAGCGGGAGGATGATCTTGTAGAAGATCTGGAAGTGGGTGCAGCCGTCGATCTTGGCAGCCTCGTCGAGCGTGTGTGGGATGGTGTCGAAGAACCCCTTGATGAGGTAGGTG
>DASQFE010000723.1:0-2142 GCA_035633295.1 Ilumatobacteraceae bacterium
CGGACCGCACGGTGATCTCGACCGAGGCGTGTAACGCAACCGCATCGGCGAGAGACAGCACGACATCGAACTGCTCGTCGCCCGCCCGTCACCCCAACCAACGCAACGTTCTTGCGAGGAGAATCACACATGACCGACCACTACGACGTCATCGTCATCGGCTCGGGGGCCGGTGGCGGCACAGCGTTCCACGCCCTTGGCGCGGCGGGAAAGCGTGTTCTCCTGCTGGAGCGGGGCGACTACTTGCCTCGCGAACAGGAGAACTGGAGTCCGGTGGCCGTGTGGGGAGAGCACCGGTACCGCAACAGCGGTTCCTACCTCGACCGCGACGGCACACCGTTCCTTCCGAAACAACACTTCTACGTTGGCGGAAACACCAAGGTGTACGGCGCCGTGCTGTTCCGGATGCGCGAACGCGACTTCGGAGTGGTCCAACACCACGGCGGGGAGTCACCGGCGTGGCCACTGAGCTACGCCGACTTCGAGCCGTGGTACAGCGAAGCCGAGCAGCTCTATCAGGTGCACGGCCGACACGGCATCGACCCGCTCGATCCGCCCGTGTCGATGGAGTACCCGCATCCGCCGGTGGCGAACGAACCCCGGATGCAGCAACTGTGGGACGACCTGGCAGCTCGCGGCCTGAACCCCTTCCCGCTCCCGATGGGGGTCTTGCTCGACGAGTCGGCCCCCCATCTGTCCAAGTGCATCAAGTGCGAAACCTGTGACGGCCACCCTTGCCTCACCAACGCAAAGTCCGACAGCGAGACGATCTGCGTTGTGCCGGCACTTTCGAGCTTTCCGAACGTGACCATGCTCACGAACTGTCGCGTCGACCGTCTCGACACCGATCCTTCCGGGCGCAGGGTCTCAACGGTCGTCGTTGATCGTCAGGGCGAACGCGAGGAGTACTCAGCAGACATCGTCATCGTCGCCTGTGGTGCGATCAACAGCGCTGCGCTCCTCTTGAAGTCGGCGAACGACCACCACCCCGATGGGCTCGGAAACTCCTCTGGCGTCGTGGGCCGAAACCTGATGATGCACCACAACTCGGCGCTCATTGCATTCTCCAAGTTGCCCAACCCGACGCGATTCCAGAAGACACTGGGCATCAACGACTACTACTACGGCGACAACGTGCCCGAGAGCGAGTGGGGGTATCCGCTCGGTGCGATCCAGATGCTCGGCCGTCAGCACGTGTCGGCGTTCTCGGGTCCAGACGCAGAGGAACAGGCTGCTCACGCCGTCGAGTTCTGGGTGACGACCGAAGATCTTCCGAGCGAACGAAACCGTGTGACGGTCGAGCCCGACGGCACGGTCAAGGTGGCCTACTGGGACACCAACGCCGTCGCCCACGAGCGACTCATCGAGAAGTGGAAAGAGCTGCTCGAGACGATGCAGTGTCGTGACGAGTACATCGAAGCCGGCCACTACAACGGTGGGCGCAATTCGATCGAAGGCGTGTCCCACCAGAACGGCACGGTCCGGTTCGGGACCGACCCGACGACATCGGCGCTCGACATCAACTGCAAGTTGCACGACGTCGACAACGTGTATGTCGTCGACAGCTCGTTCTTCTGCTCGTCGTCGGCCGTCAATCCGACGTTGACGATCATCGCCAACGCGCTGCGCGTGTCAGCGCACCTCGCGGATGTGACCAGCTGAGATGAGTCGAACATCGATCTGGAGCGCGTTACGCGCCCGGTGGAAAATCTTGCTCCCACTGGCCGTGGTCGGTACCGCAGTACTTGCGTGGCTCGTGTTCGGCGTGTTCGCCGTGCAGACGTTGTTCGTCGACGACAAGGTCGATGAAGCGTCGCCCGTCTTCGCTGCCGGACCGGGAGCCTCGGGCCTCACGAGCGACACGATCAGCGAGGAGCTCGCCCGCGACATGAACGCTGAGATGGCAGCCGACAGCGTGCCGATCCTGGCAGAGGTCCAACAGCCACCCCCGGAGATGGGGACCGAAGTCGAGCCGGCAGAAGCCGTCGTGGTGACGCTCGCCGACGGGGTCTTCATGGACCGTAGCCACCCGACGTCGGGTCGCGTCCTCGTGCTCAACGACGGATCCACGCAGCGCTTCCTGCGCTTCGAGGACTTCGAGACCGACAACGGCCCGGATCTGAACGTCTATCTGTCCTCCGC
>DASQFE010000724.1:0-1504 GCA_035633295.1 Ilumatobacteraceae bacterium
GCACTCACCGCGCTCAAGCATGGCAAAGCATTCGTCGACCCCAAGCTGTACGACAACCGAGCGTCGGCTGTTGACGGGCTGGGCGGATACTCGGGAGGCGTCGACGAAAATGGAAACCTTGTCGATCTCGGCGCTCGGGCAACCTTTGCTCGCGACCAGTTGGTTCGCAATGGTGAGCTCGCTGCAGCCGACCCTGAGACCGAAGCGGCACTGACGGCGGCGATCGAATCGCTGACGCCGGCCGAGTTCGCAGCCATACACACCTACACCGACGAGGACTACGGCTACATCAATCCGAACGTCGGCGGCTGGGGGAAGGGTCCCATGAACGCGGCCGTCGACATGAAGATGCCGAACACGAAGGGGGCGCTACTCGGCGGTAAGGCGGGTCAGACGGTGTCCTACTCGAAGGACAATCACGATCCCGGAACCAAAGAGGGCAAGAAGAACTACGACTCGTACACCGACCCCGCAACGGCGAAGAAGAATCGCGACACGTACCAGGAGGCCGGGCTCCACGCCGGCTTCATCGGCGAAGCGTTCCGCAAGCTGCCCCTCTGGAAGGGAACGACCTACAAGGGCATGACGATGAGCGCCGATTACCTGGGGCTGACGAGCAAGAGCAGCTACACGGCGAACGACTTCTGGAGCACATCGGAAGCGTTGTCCGTCTCTATGAACTTCCTGCCGATCTCCGCGGGTGACAAGGCGCCGACGATGGCAGCCATCTGTGTCGTGAACGTAAGCGATGGTCGCGATGTCAGTCGGATGTCGAACTCTCCCGAGGAGCTCGAGATCCTCCTCGCCCCCGGATCGACTCTCCACATCGGCCAGAAATGGTGTTACGAATGGGGTCAGGACGACGCCGAGATCTACCGGATCTTCGGGGCCCACATCGTCGATGATCCAAGTATGAACCAGGTCCAACAGTGGTGGTGGATCGAACTGAACCAGCAGGCGCCGCCCAAGCGCTAGTCCGTTGGCGGGCGGCGCAGGTGACCAACACCACCGTTGCCGTGTCGAAGCAAGTCTGCTCGCCGACCCTGCGTTACATCGCACCCGCCAGCCAGGCGTGGGCGCGTTGGAAGGCGTCGGCGGCATCGGCCGGGCGGTGGGCCGGACGCTCGGGGGCGTGAGCGAATCCGTGCTCGGCGTCGGGGTACTGCACCACGTTCACGCCGGCCGCTTCGAGCGTGACGACGTCGTCCCGTGGCGTGTACGGATCGAGTGCTCCGATGATTGCGAGCACGCGGTCGGGATGACCGGCGGCGAGATGATCGAGCGGTTCTCCCTGCCCCGGACCCTTCCAGGCGTCGGGCAGCCGGATCATTCCGTAGAAGCTGGCGATCCTCGCGAAACGGTCACTCCGCGCCGATTTGAAGCAGTACATCCCGCCCATACAGAACCCGAGCAGGCCCACCCGATCGCAGCCGGTGGCGGCGGCAGCCTCCTCCAGGTCACGCAGATGAACAGCGTCGTCGAGGCTCGACATCGCGGCCATCCG
>DASQFE010000725.1:0-4035 GCA_035633295.1 Ilumatobacteraceae bacterium
CTCGGCACGCTCGTCGGCACCCGGCGCGCCTACACCCGCAACGATGCCGCCTACTGGCTGAGCCCACTCGCCGACCCACTCGCGGCAGTCGCCATCATCAGGGGGATCGCCCGCCGTGGCCGCCAGACCTGGCGCGGCCGCAGCTACGCCTGATCGATCGTCGAGCCTCGTCGATCACCGACGGCCGCCATTGCGAACCGGAGCCCGATGAACGTCATCAGCACACCGGTCGCCGCAGTGCGGTACGGGCCCTCGATGATGAGTTGGGCCACGGGGAACGCGACCAGTCCGACCTGCGCCGCGCGGGCGAACGACCTGGTGAGCGCGAAGACACCGAGCAGCAGGCCGACTGCAAGTGCACACGGCAGCGTTGCGTACACCGCCCCACCGCCGACGAACGTGAGGATGCTGCGACCGCCGCGAAATCGAGCGAACACCGGGAAGGCGTGCCCGACCATCGCCGCGCCGGTGCCGACGTAGGCGAGACCCCACACGCCAGGGTTGGCGAGGGCCACGCCAACCAGCGCAGCGATCACGCCCTTGGCCACGTCGCCGACGAACACCGGAATCGCCGCCCGCTTGCCCAGCGTCTCGCGGGCATTCCAGAACCCCGGGTTCCGATCGCCGATCGTGCGCAGGTCGACCTTTGCCCGCCGTGCCGCCACCATGTTGGCGATCGGAATCGAGCCGATGAGATAGCCCACCACCAGCGTGATCGCCACATCGACGGCGGTATCCGAACTCATTGGTGACAGCATGGCCGATGCATGGCTCGGATTGCATCGTTCCATCTCGTTCGCGAGCCGGCATGGAAAACCCCGCTAGCGCTCGCTCGGCTCGGAACCGACCGGCTCTGGCTGCGCCGCACCCGTGGACTCGTGTTCTGGCGCCTGCTCGGCACGGGGTCTCGTGACAACACGGGGTCTGGCGCTGATTTCTCGCGGAGTGCGCTGTTCGCCGTGTGGGAGGACGAGGCAGCATTGGATGAGTTCCTTCGGACGAGTCACATTGCCCGCCGGTGGCGAGGCGCCGAGGAGAGCTGGCATGTGCGGCTGCGCGGCGTCGGCGGTCACGGGCGCTGGCGGGGTGTCGATCCGCTCGACGGCCTGACGACTGGATCCGCCTCCGGACCGGTGGCAATCATCACTCGCGCCGATGTGCGTCGGCACTCGTGGAGGGCGTTCGGTGCGGCCAGCAATATCGTCGATGCCGAGTTGCACACCGCTGCGGGTCTGATCGACGTCGTCGGGATCGGCGAAGCACCGGTCGGCCGGCTGGCAACGTTCAGTCTGTGGGAATCGCAGGCAGCGGCGCGAACATTCGCGTATTCGATGCCCGACCACATCGAGGTGATGCGGCGAACCCGTGACGAGGACTGGTATGCCGAAGAGATGTTCGCCCGGTTCGAGCCGTACGGGTCGACCGGCACCTGGAATGGTCGCGACCCGTTGGCGCATCGATCAACGTGATCAGCTGAATGTCGCCCAGCGTTCGGCGAGGTCCCATTCGGTGATCCACCGGTCGAGATACGCCAAGTCCAAGGCGGCGTCGGCTTCGAGGATCGACCGGACGTCGTCGCGATCACGCGGGCGCCACGCGATCAGCTTGTGAATGATCACGTCTTCCACGGTCAGCACGTGGTCCACAGCGCGTTGGAGCGCCTCGAATTGGTAGGCAACCACCGGCAGGAGGATGTCGATCGACTCGGCGCCGCGATGACACCGGATGAGATGGGCAGGTTCACCCTCATCGGCGAAGACGTCGACCGCGTAGCCGGCGCTGGCGAGAACGGCCACGAGGTCGGGGTGGTGGGCTGCCATCGTGTCGACATCGGTCGTGAACCGCGGTGTCGCCCGGTACCGATTGGCAGCGAGCGCCCCGACGAGCGTCCACTCGACTCCGAGTTCGTCGAAGACCTCAGCGATCGATACGAGCCATGCCGAGGGACTTTGCTCGGTCATAGAGACCCTCCTCCGGCGCTCGATCCACGAGCGGCTCGACGCCGTGACGGGCGCGGTCGACGTTGATCTCGTCGAGAATCGCACGCCGCTGCTGGGGTGTACCGCGGTCGTCGGTCTCGCTGTCGGCGAGGTCACGAGCAAGGCGAGCCATCTTCGCCCGATCGCTCTCGCTCACCATGGAACTCACGCTACTCCGTCGACTCCGTCGGCATCAGCGGCCGGCATCCATTCGACCACCGGCGCGGCGACCCGCAGGCCTCACCGATATCATCACGCACTGCGCCTTGCGCGCCCAGATAGCTCAGTCGGTAGAGCAACGCATTCGTAATGCGTAGGTCGTGGGTTCGATTCCCACTCTGGGCTCCACAAAATACCAGGTAGATGGCCCACGTGCTGAGTCAACCGTGGGCGTGGTGGCACATACGGGTGCACAGCGCAATGTTCGCCGCCGGTGTGCGTGAGCGCGACGCCCGCGAAGTGTGGGGACAGCTCGTGCGATTGGTGGTCGCCGGTCCCGGCTCGCTGACCCGGCGCTACCCGATCGGGAACACCGGCCGAGCCCGCGTCCCGGCGACGCAACCAATGCCGATCCCACACGAGCTCGCGGAGCTGCTGGACAACGCCGGCCGATGACTGCACAGATCACCGACCTGCGCACCTCGTTGTTGCGCCGGGCGTGGTGGCTCGCGGTGTTCACCGTCGTCTGGAACCTGGCCGAAGGCGCTGTAGCAATCGTCGCTGCCGCGCTCGCGGACAGTCGGGCCCTGATCGGCTTCGGTGTCGACTCCTTCGTCGAGTCCGCCTCCGCGACGGTACTGATCTGGCGGCTGAGCGTCGAGCAACGATCCCCCGAGCGCGCAGAGCACGTCGAACAGCGAGCGTTGCGGATCATCGGAGTCACGTTCCTCGCGTTGGCAGCACTCGTCGGGATCGAGTCGACCCGCTCTCTCATCGCCGGGGAGCAACCCGATGTCAGTTGGACAGGGATCGTGCTCACGATCGTGTCGCTCATCGTGATGCCGGTGCTCGCCGCGAGAAGCGTCAGGTCGGCCGCGAGCTCGGCTCGAGGTCGGTCGAGGCCGACAGCCACCAGACCCAAGCCTGCGTCTACCTGTCCGCCGTCGTCCTCGCCGGACTCGCGGCGAACGCAGCGTTCGGCTGGTGGTGGGCCGACCCGGTCGCGGCACTCGGCGTCGTCGTCTTCCTCGTACGTGAGGGGCGCGAGGCTCTCGAGGCCGAACACGTCGACGACTGTTGCTGACCACGAACCCCGCACAGAACGCGCGCTCGATAACCCCAGCCCGCCCGGGAACCCGTCCACTCGGGTTCTACCCTTATGCGGCGTCACATAATCGCTGTGAGTATCAGCGGGCCGGTCGAGTGAGATCGGCCAGTCTTGGTATCGGTGACTCGGCGTGACCCACATAATCAATGTGACTCCCGCCGTCCTCCTCGGACCACGAGGTGCGCGTCACATGACTGACGGCCCGACCCTGATCACGTGCGACCCGCTCCGTATGGTTCGGCCATGGCAACCAACGTCCCCGCCGTGCACGGCCGTATCAACGACCTGGACAGCCACCTCCAGGTCCCGATCTCGCGCTGGGGTGAGGTGTTCGGCGACGCGACCGCCCGCTTCGGCGAGCGTTACGCCCACATCCCTTACTTCGACGACACCGACGAACCCGAACTCACCACCGAATCGGTGTGGACGACCAAGAGCACCGCCGCGCCAGGGGCCTGCACCCCCGAGGGTCGCCTCGCCGCTTTGGACGTGATGGGGATCGAACGCCAGTTGATTTTCCCGCAGGTCATCCTGGCGGCGTCCGTATGGGCCGACCACCCGAATGCCGCGCCGGTGCTTCGCGAGTACAACGACGCCGTGCTGCACTGGACATCGGCGGGCGCCGGCCGCCTCCGGCCGACGGCGCTGCTCAACCTCACCACGATCGACGGCGCCATCGCCGAAGCCGAACGGGTCGCAGCAGGCGGCGCCCGCGCGGTGCTGATCCAGGACGGCATCGCCCCCGGGGGTTTCTCACCCGCTGCACCCGAGGTCGACCCGATGTGGGCC
>DASQFE010000726.1:0-5115 GCA_035633295.1 Ilumatobacteraceae bacterium
GGAGGTACACGTCGAACTGGAAGGGTGTGCGGTGTTCGGGGAGCGGCAGGAACGATTCGAGGAGGTTCCCGAAGACGTTGCCGACGAGGAACCCGACGGCGAGGCCGGCGATCGTGCCCAGCACCGCGACCTGGACGCCGATGAGCATCGGGCGGATGGCGAGTTGCGGTCGCGGGACGCCGAGTGCCATCCCGATGCCGATCTCGCGGCGCTGGGCTTCGACGATCCGGTTGATCAGGTTGAACGCGGCGAGCGCGGCGGCGAAGAGGACGAGTGCCGACAGCGCATTCCAGAAACGTTGGTCGTTGTCGATGTCCTCGTAGAGCACGCGCACGGCGTCGGCGTCGTCGCGAGTGGACACGGTGGCGCCCAACCGGAGCCCGGAGAGCGCTTCGGTGAGCTGCCCTTCGATTGCGTCCCGGTCGGCGCCGTCGGCCAGAACGAGGACGGCATCGTTGACCATCCCCTCGTGGCCGCTGATCTCCTGCGCCGCAGCCAGCGGGAGGTACATGATGGCGAGTTCCCCGGCGGCGAAGATCGTTCCCTGGGGGCCTTCGTAGAAGAAGTCTTCCGGGACCACGCCGAGCCCGGAGTAGTTCACCGAACGGTCCCCGGCGACGAGGAGCGTTCCCTCGGTCGGCAGGCTGTGCTGGTCGGCGAACTTGACTTCAAGTACCGCACTGCGATCGGACGGATCATCAGAGGGTGCGGTGCCGTCGCGAACCCAGACGTCGTCGACGGGTCGTGTCGACCCGAAGGTCATCCCCACCAACCGAGCCGGGACCAGCACCGAATCCGCTCCGTCCATGGCTCCCGTATCGACCTGACTGTCGACCACGAGACGTTCGGTGATTGCGCTCACTGAATCGGCGCCGTCGATCGATGCAATCGCGCCGAGGAGCGCGTCTTGCTCGACGAACGTCCCTGGGCTGAGCGTGACTCGAAGGTCGTGCATCGCCAGTGCAGCGAAGCTGGCGTCGTTGGACTGCCGTCGCCATTCTGCGGTGCTGCCCAACCCTGCGTAGACCCCGGTGCCGATCGCCAGCACGAGAGCGATCGCCACCACTGCGACCCAGTGCGATCGGAAATCGCGCCACGACCAACGCAACCACCACCCCAGCCAGCCCCTCGGTGCACCCGCTGTGGTCACCATTGCAGATCGCCGATGTCGGCCTTGCCGCCGGGTGGCGGACCATCGGAGACGATCCGACCGCTCGACAGCTCGATCACGCGGTCGGCGACACGGGCGATCTCACGGTTGTGGGTGACGACGAGCACCGTCATCCCGGCGCGGGCCTGTTCCTCGAGCACGCCGAGAATCTGGACACCCGTCCGGAAGTCGAGCTCACCGGTCGGCTCGTCGGCGAGCAGGATCGGGTTGCCGGTCGCCAACGCGCGCGCGATCGCCACACGCTGCTGCTCGCCGCCCGACAACTGATGCGGGAAATGACGATGACGATCAGCGAGACCGACCTGCGCCAACGCCTGGTGCGCCCGCTCGGCCGGATTCGGTGTGCGCGCCGTGTCTGCCCCGAACCGCACGTTCTCGAGTGCCGTGAGGCCCGGGAACAGGTTGAACGCCTGGAAGATGAAGCTGACCTTGTGCCGTCGCAGCATCGACCGGTCGGCCTGCGAGGCGCCGCTGACATCGATCCCGGCCACTCGTACGGATCCCGAGGTCGGTGTGTCCAAGGCGCCGATCATGTTCAGCAATGTCGTCTTGCCGCAGCCCGACGGCCCGACGATCGCGACGAACGCGGCGTCGTCGACGTGCAGGTTGATGCCGTCGAGGGCAGTGACGTCGACATCGCCGATCCGATATCGCTTGGTGAGATCGTCCAGGTCGATGCGGGTCCCTTCGTAACCAACCCGTGCATCGACGGGCATCGAGCCGACCTGACCATTCACCACGTCATGGCTCATGGTTCAACCCTGAGCCGACCTCCCGCCGGTCGCAAGAGAACAAGGTCCCGCAACGCATCGGCACGCTTCCTGCCTGAGCGGCGAGCGGCGGTCAAGCGGGTGTCACGTGATTCCCTGGGGCGACCTTGCTCGCTGCGCCAGCGAACCCACCGCCCGGGCTACTCGACCGCAGCGGCTGCGGGCGGCTCGTCGGCGGGCGGCTCGGGGTCGGCCGGTGTGGCCGGCCCTGCGAGGTGTTCGAGCGCCCGCAGCAGCTCGAACGGCAGCGGGAAGATGATCGTCGAGTTGCGCTCTGCGGCGATCTCGCTGAGCGTCGAGAGGGTGCGTAGCTGCAGGGCGATGGGGTGGCGCTCCATCTCTCCGGCGGCGCTGGCGGGGGTCTCCGCCGCTTCGAGCGCGCCCTGGGCGTGGATCTTCTTCGCCCGCCGCTCCCGCTCCGACTCCGCCTCGCGGGCCATGACCCGCTTCATCTGCTCGGGGAGCTCGACGTCCTTGATCTCCACCATCGTGACCTCGACGCCCCAGGGCTCGGTGGCCGAGTCGATGAGGGTGCGCAGCCGGCCGCTGATGGTCTCGCGCTCGCGCAGCAGCGAGTCGAGGTCCACCTGGCGCAGGACGGTGGGCAGGGTGACCTGGCTCACCTGGGCGGTGGCGAACTGGAAGTCCTGCACGGTCATCACTGCCCGGATCGGATCTCGCACCACGTAGTACGTCACGCCGGTGACGCGCACAGTCACGTTGTCCTTGGTCACGAGCTCCTGCGCCGGAATCTCGAGGGCGACCGTTCGCAGGCTCACCCGGACGATTCGGTCGATCACCGGCATCACAATGATCAGCCCGGGGCCCTTCGCTCCCTTGAGGTGGCCGAGGCGGAAGAACACCGCCCGCTCGTACTCGGTCACCGCCTTGAGCGAGCTGGCCACGATCAGCACCACGAGCACCAGCACACCGGCCACGATCAGCCATGCCATGGATGCACCTCCGTTCGACGTCGTTCACCGTACGGTCCGGTTCGCGCCGGGGCAAGGGTCCTTCGCCCCGCATCGGCTCACGGTGGGGCCGACCGACCGAGTCACAGCTCAGAGCCTTCTTCGGAGTGTTACATCGGTTGAACGTGGCGACATTTGGCCCTTGGATGGTGACGCGGGTTGCGCGCATGCTGCTTCTCACGGAGGAACTTGTGATGACGCCGAATCATGATCGTGCGGTGCTCGACGACGCGGACGCAGCGGTCATCGAGTGGCTGATGCAGGGTGACCCAGCGGTGCGGTGGCAGGTGATGGGTGATCTCCTCGGCGCGTCGGAGGTCACTGTCGCGGCCGAGCGAACTGAGAGATGCCGTCACAGCCTTCATGGGCGGGACCCTCTTCGCCGGCATGACGTGTAGCGCATTGACCGCTGGCGTCATGGCACTGGGCTTGGCGCTGGGTGAGATCGAGAACAGCCACACCCGTGTGGCACGGATGATCGCGACGATGGCGGTGCGCGGCGACGCCTTTGCCGACGACCTCAACGCGCTAAATCGACTCATGAACCTCGGCCACGAGCTGAGCGTGTCGTTCGAAGCGGAGTTCGGCAGCACCCAGTGCCGGGCGTTGACCCGATCTGACTTCGCTTCGACGGCGGACGTTTACGAGTACATCGATCGCGACGGGACGGCGGGCTGTGTCCGTCTCGCACGACCATCGCCGAGCACGTCTCAGCGATGGTCGAGCGCTCCTCAATGGCCACGCACCACGACGAGACCGGCCCAACCCGATGACCGAGACACCTCGAGCACTGCGGCAGAAACGTCGGAGCCGAGCGGTGTAGGCACTGGGTGTCGGCCGATGGCTCGGTGACCATCGAATCGATGTGAGGGCTTCCAGTCGGCTACCCCGGCGCCGAGGCGCTTGCGTCATGAGTCGGGCGCCTGGCGGAGGTGCTCGTCGAAGAAGGCGACGATCCGGCGACGAGCGTCGGTCGCCGACGGCTCGTGGTGGCGGCTGTTCGAGATTCGCGAGAGCGCGACGACCAACGCGTTGACGTCGGCCGGGTCGTGATCGTTGAGGAACGAGTGGCCGGCGTCGGGGTACTCCTTGACGTCATGAGGGACTCCTGCGGCGGTGAGCAGCCGCTCCAGCTTGGCCGCCGCGCCGCGCAGGGAGGGGTCCTTGGCGCCATAGCTGCCGACCACGGGACAAGCCTTGTCGAGGAACGTGTCGAAGCGCTTGGGGATGCTCCCGTAGTTTGCGCTCACGGCCGCAAACCCGTGGTCGGCCACGACGAGAAGCGCGAACCCGC
The DNA here is from genome assembly GCA_035633295.1 of Ilumatobacteraceae bacterium. GTDB lineage: Bacteria > Actinomycetota > Acidimicrobiia > Acidimicrobiales > Ilumatobacteraceae > Sva-07. The sequence goes on from DASQFE010000726.1 coordinate 4,207, forward strand.
CGCCTAGACAGAACCCGATCACGCCGATCCTGCCGGTGCAGTCGTCGCGCGCCGCCAACAAGGCCCGGGTCGCTTCGATGTCTTCGAACGTTTGCCCGCGTCCCGCCAACGCGTCCCGGAAGATCGTGCGGAGGCAGACCAGCCTGTTGCCTCGAAAGAACAGGTCCGGTGCAACCGACAAGAAGCCCGCCGCGGCGAGCCAGTCGGCCTGGCGGCGCAGGTCAGCGGTCATCCCCATCACGTCGGACAGCACGACCACACCGGGCCACGGCCCGTCGCCGGTAGGGACCGCAACATAGGCGGGCATCGCGGACGGCACCGGGATGTGGATCTCGGTCATCTGGCCTCCTCGGCACTGGCACCCGCACGACCACAGGAACCGCGCACAGCATCGTACCCCGCGGCTGCGCCGGCTGCCCGCCGACGTCGAGCGTTCGACGCCCCCCGGAGACGACACCGGTCTAGCGATTCGGGAAGATCGAAGACAACGCCAAGACTGGCCGATGCCGACTGACCCACACCGACATCACACCCTCAGACCACGATTTTCAGCACCCTGTTGGGGACCCGGTTCAGCTATGTGCCACATGGGGAGCGCCCGATACCGACACTCAATAATCCGGTCTACGCCAATGAACGCCCGCCGCATCGCGGCCCAAGCAGTGCGCCCGGTAATCGCGTCGCCAAGTCGGCGTTGGGGGCAGCGAGCGTTTCAACGGAGGGCGTGGTCGCACGGCGCTTGTTTCGACATGTCCTTGAGCACGCGACGAGTCTGCTGCTCGCCGTGGGACGATTCGGTTCTGCTGGTGCCGTTTGGCTCTATTGGCTCCACGAGTCACGGCCGTTCAATCGTGGTATGAACCGAATCCTCCCGCTCGCGATCGCGACAGCGTTGGCTCTCGCATCGTG
>DASQFE010000727.1:0-2623 GCA_035633295.1 Ilumatobacteraceae bacterium
CCGCCGAAGATGTTGATCAGGATCGACTGGACCTTGTCGTCGGAGTTGATGACCTCGAGTGCCCCGGCCATCACGTCGGCGTTCGCACCGCCTCCGATGTCGAGGAAGTTCGCGGCCGATCCGCCGACCTGGTTGACGACGTCGAGCGTCGACATGGCAAGGCCGGCGCCGTTGGCGATGATGCCCACAGTGCCGTCGAGGCCGATGTACTGCAGGCCCTTCTCGGCCGCCATCTTCTCGCGATCGTCCATCTCGGTGAGGCCACGGAACGCGTCCCACTCGGGATGGCGGAACTCGGCGTTCTCGTCGAGTGTGACCTTCGCATCCAGGGCGTGCACTTCTCCGGTCGGCTTGAGGATCAGCGGGTTGATTTCGGCGAGGTCGCAGTCGCCTTCGGTGAAGCAGCGGTAGAGCTTGACGAGGATGTCGGCCGCACCATCGAGTGCGCGCTCGGGCAGCTTCGCGTCGACGCACGCTTGACGGGCGGTGGCCAGGTCGATGCCGTCGACGGGGTCGATGTGCAGCTTGACGATGGCGTCGGGGTTGGTTTCGGCAACCGCTTCGATCTCGACGCCCCCCTCGGCCGAGAGCATCAGCAGGTGCTTCTTGGCCGCACGATCGAGGGTGTAGCTGGCGTAGTACTCCTCGTCGATGTCCGACGCCTGCTCGATCCAGACGCGCTTGACCACGTGGCCCTTGATGTCCATCCCGAGGATGTTGCCGGCGTGCTCGCGCACTTCGGCCTCGTTGTCGGCGAGCTTGATGCCGCCGGCCTTGCCGCGGCCGCCGACCTGTACCTGGGCCTTGACGACCACGGGGTAGCCCGCCTGGTTGGCCTCCTTGACCGCCTCATCGACGGTGTCGGCCGGGCCGCCGCGGCTGACCGGGATGTCGTAGCGGGCGAAGTACTGCTTGCCCTGGTACTCGAAGAGATCCACGTGGGGGTGCTCGCTTTCCTGGTGATTCGATCGGAGTGTTCAGTCGGCTTCGCGCTCGTCGAGCGCCTGCTCGAGCCAGAGACCGATGGCCTTCAGCGACGATCCCGGCCCGAAGATCTCGGCCACACCCTGCTCACGCAGTGCACGCGCATCGGCGTCGGGAATGACCCCACCACCGAACACCAGCACATCGCCGACGTCGCGGTTGCGGAGTTCCTCCATCACGCGGGGAAAGAGGGTGAGGTGCGCTCCGCTCAGCAGGGAGAGGCCGACGCCGTCGGCGTCCTCCTGCAACACAGTCTCCGCGATCTGCTCGGGCGTCTGGTGCAGACCCGTGTAGATGACCTCGAAGCCGTGGTCGCGCAGGGCCCGGGTGATGGTCTTCGCGCCACGATCGTGGCCATCGAGCCCGGGCTTCGCCACGACGATGCGATACGTGCGCTTCACGAAACAGGAACCCTAGGTGACGACGGTGCGCCAAGCCGAAACGGCCGGTGTCTGTTGCATCCGGGGTCAGACCCCAGATGTAACACGCCGCGACACGGCAGACTGTGGGGGTGACGAACAGCGCCGCTCAGCGGCCGGTCGAGTTGAAGTCCCCCTGGTCTCGGGCGCTGGTGCCCGTACTGGCCGGATTGGCGTTCCTGGTGCTCATCGGGTTGGTCACCTGGGGCGTCGCCGCATGGATCTCACAGGGAGGCGCCAGTGTCACCGAGACCCTCACTCCGACTCGGTTCACCGTCGGCTCGGTGGAGTCGGCCGCACGCATCGTGGAGGAGGACGGCCCGATCCTGTTCCCCGGACTCAACACAACGACAGGCGAACGCACCCTGGTACTCGATCACGAAGGCGACGACCCGACACGCGGGTGGACGATCTACTACGCCTACCCGGCGGGCCGTGACACCGACTGCACGGTCGAACAGATCGTCGGCACCCGCGACTTCATCGACTGCGACGGCAACACCATCAACGTCACGGAACTCTCTCCGCCCGCGTCGGGCGTGAATCCGGTGGTCGAGAACCAACGCGTGTTGATCATCAACCTCAGCGGCGTCACCACCGGTTGATGGCTTCGCCTCAGCTGGCGGCGACGGCGTCGAGCAGGCGTTCGGCGAAGACCTCGCTGTGCTCGTCGAGCTTGCTGCGACTGAGGGCCATACCGCCGATGACGTAGGCGCCGGTGTCGCCGATTGCTTTATCGAGCTTGTCGAGCGCCTTGCCCGGATCGAGTGCGAACGTGCAGAACCCGACCGCGCGCTTGCCACGCATCGTCGGGAGGTTGGAGATGTTCGACATCGCCCACGGAGCCTGCCCGAACACGAACGCCCCGTGCACCCACGTACCGACGAGGACGAGGTCGGCCTCCTGGATCGAGCCGTAGTCGGGCTGCTTCACCTTCGAGAGGCCCGTGATACTCCAACGCTCTTGCGCGAGGAGGTCGGCGACCTTCTCGGCCGCATGCCACGTGTTGCCCGTCAGACTCTCCACCAAGATCGCTGCCTTCACGGTGTCGATTCTTGCAGGTCGTGGGCGGTGAGTCCCACCTTCGGCACTCCACCACAGTTGCGGCGGCGATCACCAGGTGACCTGATCGCATCCCTCGTGGTCGTCGGGTTCGATCTGGAACGTGCCGTGCGTGACCCCGTAGGTCTCGGCGAGGCAGTGGCGAGCGCTGTCGAGCA
>DASQFE010000728.1:0-1686 GCA_035633295.1 Ilumatobacteraceae bacterium
ATCGATCGCGGCGCCGTCGGCAGCCACCACGAGATCGCCAACTTCGACACCTGCACTCGCTGCCGGGGTTCCGGGCTGAACGCTGGCGATGACCGCTCCTTGCCCACCGTCGCGTCGATCCTCGAGGTCGACGCCGAGGTAGCCCTCCGATCGAACGGCTCCGCCGGCTTGCGCCCGCAGCGCCTCGATCACCGGAAGCGCCTCACCGACGCTGATGGCGAACCCGACGTTCGTGGCCGCCGCTGTGGAGGTGTCACGCGCCACCGCAGTGTTGATGCCGACCACTTCTCCGAGAGCGTTCACGAGCGGACCGCCGGAGTTTCCGGACGAGATCGCCGCATCGGTCTGGATCAACCCGTCGAGAAACGCTCCGTCAGTGCCGATCGTGCGATCGAGCGCCGAGACGATTCCGAGCGTGACGGACGGATCGCCGTCGAGCCCGAGTGCGAACCCGATCGCCACGACTTCGTCGCCGAGCCGGACGCTCTCGGGATCGGCAAAGACCGCGGCATCGAACCCACTCCCGCTCATCCGGAGCAGAGCGAGGTCATTACCGAGGTCGGAAGCGAGCAGGGTCGCCTCTCGCGGCTCGGTCTCGCCGGCGAGTCGGACCCGGATCTCGGTCGCGCCGTCCACAACGTGGGCGTTCGTCAGGATTTCGCCGTCGGCGGAGACGATCACACCGGTTCCGACGGACTGACCGCCGCCAACATCAGCGTTGATGGTGACCACCGACGCCGCCATGTGATCGATGACATCGGCAACGTCGATGCGTCCTTCGATCGGGCCGCTCGGGTCGGACACGTTGATCGGTTCGTCGCTTGCGCTCTGCGGCGGCTCGTCGATCCAGTCGGAGATCTGGCTGCCGACGAGCGCCCCGGTGAGTCCGGCAATCCAGGCAACGAGCGCGACGACCGCGATCAACATCGCGCCGCGGCGCTTTGCGTGGCGGGGCGAAGGCGCCGGCGGCACCGCGTTGACGCCGGGGGCCGGGGGAGGCAACGCAGTCATGGACATGTGTCTATCCGTAAAACCCGAACACGTCTCCACGGAGCCGCACTCATCCCGCCGAAAACGCCGAAATTCGGAGCGATCGTTGCGCTGAGCGCAACATCGACTCCGAATTTCGGGCTGGATTGGGACGTTCAGTACGGGATCAGGCGTTCTGGATCTTGATCTCGATGTCGACGCCGGCGGGCAGTTCGATGCGCTGCAGGCTGTCGATGGTCTTGCCATTCGGGTTCACGATGTCGATGAGGCGCTTGTGCACCCTCATCTCGAAGTGCTCCCGGCTGTCCTTGTCGACGTGCGGGCCACGGATGACCGTGTAGCGGTGCTTGTCGGTGGGCAGCGGGATGGGCCCGCGGACGGTGGCGTCGGTACGAGTGACTGTCTCGACGATCTTCTTCGTCGACTGGTCGATGATCTCGTGGTCGAACGCCTTCAGGCGGATTCTGATGCTCTGTGCCATGTCAGTCAGCTCTTCTTCTTCGGTTCCAGCTCGGTCACTTCAGGATCTTGGTGACGCGGCCGGCACCAACCGTACGGCCACCCTCACGAATAGCGAAACGCAAACCCTCATCCATCGCGATCGGCTTGCCCAACTCCACTGTGATCTCCACATTGTCACCAGGCATCACCATCTCCGTACCCGCCGGCAACTCAATCGTGCCCGTCACATCAGTC
>DASQFE010000729.1:0-7992 GCA_035633295.1 Ilumatobacteraceae bacterium
GGTCCAGCGCAATGCCCACGCTGGCCAGGTCGAGTTCACCACCAAGGAGATTCGGCTCGACAAGTCGCTCGAATTGCCCGGCATCCGTGACAACCTCGACACGCGGATCATCATGTTGAAGCGCCGATTGGAGGAGCGCCGTGCGCCGATCCAACTCCTCAAGACGGGACGCGGGCGGATCGCCCTGCAGCTACACACACCGCTGCGGCTCGAAGCCCACGACTGACCGGCGACTGCGCCACATTGATCAGCTGCGACCTCCTCTCGATGTCATTGTTGAGGCCCAGGTGCTCGGGGCCGGGGACGGAAAACGGACGGATGACGCAGTTGCGTTCCGATCGGCTTTCACGCCAACGGGTTCGCCGACTGATTCAAGTTCATCGGTTTGCGTCACGGTTTCGTTGGCCCGTCCCAATCGAGGAGGTGCGCGCAGCGCCTACGGAGCACGTCGTCTAACTTGCGGGCGAGCCATGTTGAGCGATCCTGCAGTCCTTCGCAACGAGTGGCGCGACGTTCCGCACCCCAATCGGCTGCCCAACGCCGACCCGCAGCGCGCGGAGATTCTCAAGCGGCACGGCACCGCACTCGAGAACGGCTTCCCGGTGTACACCGACCCCACGAGCGCGCTGAGCGTGTTCACGTCCGACTTCCTCGCCCGCCGCGGCTACTGCTGCGAAAGCGGTTGCCGACACTGCCCGTTCATCGAGTGAGTTCGATTCGCCCTTTGGCTTCGTGCGCGCACCCGATTGGGGCAAGACTGGCCAAGTGGAACGACCAGCGCCAGCCATCTACGAACTCTCGGCGATTCCGGAGTTCGGCGCGTTCTTGCTGTCGGCACCGTGGCTCGCCACGGCACCACGTGGCAGTGGGCGCCGCGTTCTGGTCCTTCCCGGCTTCACCGCCGGCGACGTCTCGACCGCGCCGCTGCGTCTGGCATTGCGGGCACTCGGACACCGCCCGTCTCCGTGGGGGCTCGGCCTCAATGTCGGCCCCGACGACGAAACGGTCCGTCAACTCCTGCGCCTGCTCGAACGGTTGGTCAAGCAGAACGGCGGACCCATCGACATCGTCGGCTGGAGCCTCGGTGGGATCATGGCACGACTCCTGGCGCTGCATCACCCCGACCGCGTCCGTCAGGTGATCTCGCTCGGGAGCCCGATCCGCATCGAGGATCCCCAGGCCAACATCAGCGAATCCGTGCAGCGTATGGCGCAACTGTCGGGGCTCCAGCGCAACCGCCGCGGCCACGACCTGACCGTGGTGCCCGTGCCCTCGACGGTGATCTACTCGCGCCAGGATGGCGTGGTCGCCGCCGCCTCGTGTCTCCAACCGGTTGGCCCCACCGCCGAGAACATCGAGGTGCGCGGCGCTCACATCGGGCTCGGCCACAACCCATCGGTGGTCTGGGCGGTCGCCGACCGGCTCGCACAACGCGACGGCGAGTGGCAACCCTTCCGGCCGCCCTCCTCGCTGCTGTCGTGGTGCTACCCGACGCTTGACGGCCCACCCGCCGGCGCCACCGCCCGCGCCGTTCGAGCCTGATCGCCGTGCCGACCGCGCAGATACGGCGACGCCACTCGCGACTGTTGGCGATCGAGACACCGACGGCGCTCGGCCACACGTCGACCCTGACCGTTCTGAACGCGTCGACGGCGCCACATCGAATCAACGCCGCGCTCCTGCGACGCGAAGTGGAGGCTCGACTCGACGAACTCCCCATGCTGCGCCAATCGCTCGTCGACGTGCCGCTCGGGCTCGACCGACCGTGGTGGCGCGACCATCCGGGATTCGATCTCGACTACCACTTGCGGCACATCGCAGTTCCCGAACCCGACGACCCCAATGCGCTCGCCGAACTCGTCGCACGTATCCACAGCCGCCCGCTCGACCGCAACCGGCCGCTGTGGGAGTTGTACCTGATTTCCGGACTCGCCGACGGCCAGGTGGCGCTGCTGTTCAAGATGCACCTCGCAGCACTCGCAGAATCGACCGGCAACTCGCTGTGCGCCGGCCTGATCGGCGACTCCGCCGACCTGCTCAGCGACGACACGCCCGACCCCGACCCGTGGTCACCGCAGCCGGGGCCGACGCTGCACGAGATCAGCACCCGTGCGTGGCTCAACGCAGTTTTCGATCCCATCCGAACCTTCCGTAACGTGCCCCGAACACTCAACTCGGTGCCGGGCCTGCGGAGCGTCCTGAACCCGGCGTTGGCGTTGATGAACCAGCGAGCCCAACGCTCGATCGTGATCGCCGAACAGTCGGGCATCACGCCGCGGACGTCGTTCAACGCCCGCATCGGAGCGCACCGCCGTTGGGCCAGCGCCGACCTCGACCTGCGACGCATCGCCGAGGTTCGCGCCCGCTTCGACGTGAGCACCGTCGACGTGTTGACCACGGTGTGCGGTGGAGCACTGCGGTGGTGGCTACTCCAACACGACGAGCTTCCTCGCGAGAGCCTCAAAGCGCTGGTGCCCATGTCGGTCACCGACCCCGAGGCGATCGAGGGGATCGCCGGCGTGGTCGTCAGCCTCGAAACCAATGCGCATCGCATCCCCGACCGGCTCTCGGTGATCCACGACCAGATCGGCGAGGCGGTCACCCGACACGGCGCCATGACCGTGGCGGAGATCCGCGGCGTCGGCGGTGGGACACCTCTGCTCGGGATCGTCGCCTCGCGCCTGCTCGAACGCAGCCCGCTCGCCGAACGGCTGATGCCACCGTTCAACACCAGCATCACGTCGGTGCCCGGCTCGCGGTCCACGCAGTACGCGCTCGGCGCAGAGGTTGCGGCGATCTATCCGATACTGGGCATCGTCGACGGTATGGGGCTCCACATCGGTGCGATCTCGGTCGAGGACCGTCTGTGCCTGAGCCTCGTGTCCGACCGCTATCTGATCGCCGATCTCGACGCCCTCGCGGCGCGCATCCCCCACGAGTTCGACCTCCTCGAGGCGTGCGAGCCCGACTGAACGTCAGTCGAAGAGGATGACGCTGCGGGCGACGTTGCCCACCTTCATGTCGTCGAAGCCGTCGTTGATCTGCTCCAGCGTGATCGTCTTCGACACCATCTCGTCGAGGTGCAAGCGGCCGTCGAGGTACATGTCGATGTAGCGGGGCATGTCGGTTCGGAACTGGTTCGAGCCCATGTTCGAGCCGGTCAAGGTCTTTTCAGAGAGCAGCTCGGGCCCGTGGATCTCGATGCGTGTGCCGACCGGAATCATCCCGATGACCGTTGCCTGGCCCCCGCTTCGCAGCATTGAGAACGACTGCTCGGCGGTCACTTTCATCCCGACCGCCTCGAACGAGTGATGGACGCCGCCACCGGTGAGGTCCTTGACCGCTGCGACAGGATCGTCGGACGCGGCATTGACCACGTGCGTGGCGCCGAGCTGCTGGGCGAGCTCGAGCTTCGACGGGTTCGTGTCAACGGCGATGATCTTGTTGGCTCCCGCGATGCGCGCGCCCTGAATGGCCGAGAGTCCGATGCCTCCGCACCCGATGACCGCCACGGTCTCACCGGGGGCGACCCTGGCCGTACGGAACACCGCACCGAGCCCGGTGGTGACACCACAGCCGATGAGTGCCGCCCTGTCGAACGGCATGTCCTGATCGATCTTCACCAGCGCCTGTTCGTGGATCAACATCATCTCGGCGAACGACGACAGATGCAGGAACTGATTGACCACCTCACCGTCGGCCCGGCTGAGTCGCGGCGGCTCACCCGGCTGGCGGACGAGTTCGGTCGCCTTGTTCTCGCAGAGCGTCAGGTGACCGTCGGTGCACTGCGAGCAATGGCCGCAGAACGCCGACAGGCAGGTGATCACGTGGTCGCCCGGCGCCACGTAGTGGACCATCGATCCAACGGCCTCGACGACGCCGGCCGACTCGTGGCCGAGTACCGCCGGGCACGGGAAGGGGTACTTGCCCTCCATGAAGTGCAGATCGCTGTGGCACAGCCCCGCCGCAACGGTGCGTACCAGCACCTCGCGTGGCCCCGGCTCGCCGATTTCGACGTCTTCGATGTCGAGACGACCGGGAATGGAATTGAGGACCGCTGCTCTCATTGCTGCTCCTGCGTCGCTTTGCTCACACCGCAGACGCATCGTGACACGAACGCACAGCGAGAACCTTCATTCGGAGTCGATGACCGGGCTACTTTTCCAAGGATGTCGAACAGCAGCCCCGACCGACGCCCGGGACGGCAGCGGGGAATCCGCGGCGTCATCAGCCGATTCCTCGAGAACCCGGCGTCGATTCGCTACGCATCGGTTGCGATCATGACGCTCACGGTCGTGATGACGCTCATGGGTGCGGTGATCCTCCGCGTGTTCGACCACGAGGAGTACCCGACGATGGGTGAGGCCATCTGGTTCACCCTGCAGACGGTGACAACGGTGGGGTACGGCGACAACACTCCCGCCGACTTCACCGGACGGCTCGTCGCTGCCGCCATCATGTTGACCGCGATCGGTCTGATCACCGTCATCACCGCCATCATCACCTCGACCTTCGTGGGCGCTGCCACCAAGCGGAACAACGCCGACGGAAAACAGGCCGGAATCGACACGATCGTTCGCCTGGAAGCGGCGCTGCAGGCGTTGGACGACCGACTCGACCGCATCGAGTCGAAACTCGACCTGCGTCCCCCGCCCGACGACGAGTGACCCAAAGTCAGTCAGGCGGAGCGGAGTCGCTCGGCCAACTCCTCGGGCACGACGGGGTTGAAGAACTCGCCGGTCGCGACTTCCGCCGCGGCGATGAACCGCTGAACGCCGGCGGCGCGCCAGGGCGACACGATCTCGATGTTGAACCAGGCGTCGTCCCATCCGGTCGGCACGGTCGGACGCTGGTTCAGCCACATCATGTACGGCAAGGGTTGGTCGAACAGCCGGTCGAGGCGAGCGAACACGTCGACCAGCACATCTGCAAGTGCCTGACGCTCATCCCCACTCAACGACATCAGGTCCGGCCGCCGCTCCATCGGCGCGATCGACAGCGCAATCGGAAACGGGCTGGCGAACGGGACGATGACCTGCCAGCCACCGCACTCAGTCACCAGCCGCTCGCCCGGAGCCGGATCGGGCTGCCACGAGGCGTCGAGGCGGGCCTGCGACCGTGTCGGGACGTGATCGAACGCGTAGATCTGACCATGCGGATGTGCGATCGTCGCCCCGACCTCAGCGCCGCGGTTCTCGAACACGAGCACGAAGTCGACGTCGTCGCGGGCACCGAGCTCCTCGGTGCGTTGCGTCCACAGATCTACGACGCGCCGTGCACCGACCGATCCCAACGACGCGAACGACGCGTCGTGGTCCGGCGTGTACAGCACGACCTCGCACCGCTCACCCTCCATCGCCGGCCAGCGATTGGTGAACCATCGGACCTCATAGGGGTCGGGGGCTTCGATTCCGCCGGGGCAGAATGGGCAGCCGGTCGTCGGTAGATTCGGGCGGCGTTGCCGCGTGCCGACGACATGAACCCGGGTGCCGAGAAATGGGTCCTCGCGCAGATTGGGTGACGGTAGTTTCGAGGGCATCTTGGTCGGGGCCAGGACTCAGCGCAGCGGCGCGCCGGTCACGGGGTCGAAGAAGTGCAGTAGGTGCGTCTTGACGGCAAGCCGCACGCTCTCCCCCATCGCAACGGTGTGCACACCGTCGACCCGTGCGATCAGCAGTGTCTTGTCGACGGGGATCGATTCGGGATCGACGTCGGGGTCAACGAGCGAAGGATCGATCGACGCCGGGGGCACATCCAGCTCGGCATGGATATGGACCTCGGCGCCCATTGCCTCCGCGAGGTCGACCTCCACCACCATGATCGAATCAGGACCGACCTCCACGTCGCCCTCCATGGCGAAGTGCTCCGGTCGGATCCCCACGATCACCTCGGTACCCGAACGCTCGAGCAGGCCCGGATACCGCTCGACGGCGCCCGGGGCAAGCACGAGGCGGTGCTCGGCGAACGACACGCTGACGACGCCGTTGTCCACCGCCACCTGGCCGCGCAGCAGGTTCATCGACGGACTTCCGATGAACGAAGCCACGAACAGGTTGGCAGGCCGCAGGTACAGCTCCTGCGGCGGTGCGACCTGCTGCAGTACGCCATTGCGGAGCACGGCAACGCGGTGGCCCATGGTCATCGCCTCGACCTGGTCGTGAGTGACGTAGACCATCGTCGTGCCCAGCCGTGCCTGCAGCTGGATGATGTCGGAGCGCATCTGCACCCGGAGCTTGGCGTCGAGGTTCGACAGCGGCTCGTCCATCAGGAACACCTTCGGCGACCGAACGATCGCCCGACCCATCGCCACCCGCTGACGCTGGCCACCCGAGAGCGCCTTCGGCAGCCGATCGAGGTACTCGGTCAGACCGAGCATCTCAGCGGCATCGTCGACGCGCTTCTTCGCCTCGGCCTTGGGCATCTTGGCCACCTCGAGGGCGAAGCCGATGTTCTCACGCACCGTCATGTGCGGATACAGCGCATAGTTCTGGAACACCATGGCGATGTCGCGGTCACCCGGTGGCAGGTCGTTGACGACCTTGTCGTCGATGCGCAACTCGCCGTCGGTGATCTCCTCGAGCCCGGCCAGCATCCGCAGCGCAGTCGACTTGCCGCAACCGGACGGGCCGACGAACACCATGAACTCACCGTCGGCGATGTCGAGATCGAGCGAATCGACCGCCTTGGGACCGTCCTTGTAACGCTTGGTGACCGAGGAGAAGGTGACTGCTGACATGGTTCTGCCTCACTTGAGTCCGCTGGACGCGGAGTTCTCGACGAAGTAACGCTGGGCGAACAGGAAGACGAGGATCGGTGGCGTCATCGCCAGTACCGCGCCGGCGAACACCAGGTTGGTGTCGGTACTCGACCGACCTCCGAGCGTCGACAGCGTCAAGGTGAGCAACCCGTTGTCGGGGTTGCCGGAGTTGATGATCACCAGTGGCCAGAAGAACGAGTTCCAGGCGTACAGGAACCCGAATGTGGCAAGTGTGGCGATCGCCGGGCGGGCGAGCGGAACCATCACCTTCCACAGGATCGTCGATCGGCTGGCACCGTCGATCAGCGCTGCCTCCTCGATCTCCTTCGGGATCCCGAGGAAGAACTGGCGCATCAGGAACGTGCCGTACGCGGTGAACATGAACGGCACGATGAGCGCCACGAGGTTGTCGGTCCACCCCAGCTGCAACATCAGTTGGAACAGCGGGATGATGAGCACCACGAACGGGATCATCACCGAGCCGAGATACAGCAGGAACAGTTGATCCCGGCCCTTGAAGTCGATCCGGGCGAATGCATAACCACCGAAGATCGAGGTGATGATCTGGCCAACCACCACAGCCATCGTGACCAGCATGGTGTTGGTGAGCGATCGGCCGAGGTTCTTCTCGGTCACCACCTCCGAGAAGTTTTCGAATCGGGGCCCGAACACGCGCTCGGGTGCGGCGAGGTTCACCAGGGTGACGACGGACTCTCCGTCGCCCTCGAGCGATTCGAACCGGCCGCCCACGGTGAGCCGGGCGCGGTACACCTCGACCTCCTCACCGTCGACATCGAGCAGGTAGACGGTCTCGTCGTCGCCGTCGATGATGGTTGTCTGATCGGTCTCGACACCATCGTCGGGAGGTCGGGCGATGATTACCGTGGGGTCATCGAGCCGGCGGAACTCGGCGATCGGCACATCGTCCTCGACCAACGCGAACTTGCCGTCCTCGCCCGGCAGCACGAATACGGTCGCGTTGTCGAGTCCACGTTCCGGGTCGGTCACGGTGGTCTCGGTCCGTGGAATCAGCGACGGCGGATACGTGAAGATGTCAGTGTTCCGCTTCATCGATGTCGACACAGCGACGACGAACGGGAACAGCACGATGATCGCCACGGTGATCAGTAGCGCGTACGTGGCGATTCGGGTCGCAGTCGCCCGTGGGCCCTTGCGCTTGACGCTCACGACAGACCTCCCGTCGCGCCGTCACGTTCTCGACGGAACTGGGCGAA
>DASQFE010000730.1:0-4323 GCA_035633295.1 Ilumatobacteraceae bacterium
GCGCCTACTTCTTCGAGCTTGGCCTTGGCGGCGTCGGCGTCGGTCTTGCTGGCCTTCTCGATGAGCGCCTTCGGGGCCGCATCGACGAGGTCCTTGGCGTCCTTCAGGCCCACGCCGAGAAGGTCCTTGACGACCTTGACGACCTGGATCTTCTGCGGGCCGGCGCTCTCGAGAACGACGTCGAACTCGTCCTGCTCCTCTTCAACAGCGGCGTCGCCGCCACCACCGGCAGGGGCCGCTGCAGCAACAGCAGCCGGTGCAGCGGCAGTCACTTCGAACTTCTCTTCGAATGCGTCGAGCAGTTCCTTGAGCTCGATGACGGTCATGTTGCTGATCGCGTCGAGTACTTCTTCCTTGGTTGCCATGTCGGCGTTCTCCTTGTTTCAGATGTTGATGACGTACATTCAGAGCCAAAATTCGGAGCGAGGATTGCACCAAGCGCAACATTCACTCCGAATTTCGGGTGAGGTGGGATGGTTGTTCGTGGTCAGGCGGCCTCGGCGGCTGCCTTTTGGTCGATGAGTGCGGACAATCCGTACGCGAAGTTTCGCGGGAGCGCCTGGAGCAGACCAGCGGTCTTGACCAGGGGCGCCTGGAACGCGCCGGCCAACTGGGCCAGCAGTACTTCGCGCGACGGCAGACTCGCGAGTGCCTTGACGTCATCGGCGGTCATCGGCGCGTCGCCAAGGACTCCGCCCTTGATGACGAGCAGTGGGTTCGCCTTGGACTGATCGAGCAACGCCTTGGCGGCCGCCACCGAATCACCGGTGACGAACGTGAGGGCGGTCGGTCCGAGCAGATACTCGTTGAGGCTCTCGTAGCCCGCGTCCGTGGCGGCCAGACGTGCCAGGGTGTTCTTGTACACCTTGTGCTCGGCTCCGGCGGCCCGAAGCGGGGCGCGAAGGTTGGCCATCTGGCTGACCTTCATCCCGCGGTACTCGGACACGAACACCGCCACGCTCTCATTGAGCTTGGCAGTGATCTCCTCGACGATTGCGACCTTGTCGGGCCGTGGTGTGGTCGTCGTTGTCATGTGTGCATACCTCCTTTCGCTGCAACTCGTGGTGCTCGCATCAGATGCGAACACCGACGAGGAGCGCACGGCCGACCGACGAATCGGGCGGGCGTGGTTCTCGGCGATATGCACCTCGGTTGGCGGGCGGACCCATTACCCCCGAACGGGGACCAACGGTCTCAGGCGAGCGACCGTTCACTATGTAACCGACGCAACGCTAGCGCTGCGGATCAGGTTTCGGGCTTGAGGCGCCCTGTGTCGACGTGGACTCCTGGGCCCATCGTGGACGACACGGTGATCTTCCTCAGGTACTTCCCCTTCGCCGAGGCCGGCTTGGCACGCTGGATCTCATCGATCACCGCACGGAAGTTCGACTCCAACGCGTCGAGTTCGAAGCTCGCCTTGCCGAGCGGCACGTGCACATTGCCGTAGCGGTCGGTCCGGTACTCGACCTTGCCGCCCTTGAAGTCCTCGACGGCCCTGCCAACATCAGGCGTGACCGTGCCGGTCTTGGGGTTGGGCATGAGGCCACGCGGGCCGAGTACCCGGCCGAGACGACCGACGACGGGCATCATCTCGGGGGTGGCGATGACGAGGTCGAAATCCATCTTGCCGCCCTCGACCTCGGTGGCCAGGTCGTCGGCGCCGACGATGTCGGCGCCGGCGGCGCGAGCCTCGTCGGCGGCTTCACCAGTGGCGAACACCGCGACGCGGATGTCCTTGCCGGTACCTGCTGGCAGAGCGACCGTGCCGCGGACCATCTGGTCGGCTTTGCGGGGGTCGACGCCGAGGCGGATCGAGATGTCGACACCTTCGTCGAACTTGGCCGATGCCATTGTCTTGACGAGGCCGACGGCCTCGACCGGGCCGTAGAACTGGTCCCGATCGAACTGCTTGAGCGCGTTTGCGAATTTCTTGCCTGACATTGTCTGTCTCCCTCAGTAGGAAGCCCGCCGGTCGAGGTGAATCCGGTCGAAGCTGTTGAAATTGAATTGTTGGTGATCGTGTGGTCGTGGTGCGAAGCACCACCCCGGCGTCAGCCGGGAAAAGGATTGCGACGGCGTGAGCCGTCGAGGCGCCGAAGGCGCCAGGGCGTCGTCAGACGACCTCAATCCCCATGGAGCGCGCCGTGCCACGGACCTGCTGTTTCGCAGCTTCCATGTCGTAGGCGTTGAGGTCGGGCAGCTTGATCGTGGCGATCTCCTCGAGTTGCGCCTCGGTGATCGAACCAACGACCTCCGAACCCGGGTTGTTCGCCGCCTTCGCAAGGCCGGCCTTCTCACGCACGAGCACCGCCGTGGGCGGTGTCTTGAGCACGAAGTCGAATGTGCGGTCTTCGTAGATGGTGATCTCGGTCGGGATGACCGTGCCGGCCTGCGCTTCGGTCCGAGCGTTGTAGGCCTTCACGAAGTCCATGATCGCAATGCCGTGCGGGCCGAGAGCCGTACCGACGGGCGGCGCGGGGCTCGCTTTGCCGGCTTCGATCTGGATCTTGACGACCGTGAGGATCTTCTTTTTCGCCATGGTGATGTTCCTTTGTTGTTGTCCGTCGCCGATGGCGAATCAGAGTTTGGCGACCTGGCTGAAGTCCATCTCCACCAGGGTCTCACGACCGAAAATGTTGACGAGGACCTTCAGCTTCATGTGGTCGGCATTGATCTCGGCGATCTGGCCGGTGAAGTCGGCGAATGGGCCCTCCTTCACGCGAACGCTCTCGCCTTCTTCGTAGTCGAGCTTCGCTGTGCGACGAGGTGCCGCATCGACGCCTTCGGTCTTCGGCGTGAGGAAGGTCTTGACCTCGCCACGCGACAGCGGGGTCGGCTTCTGGCCGTGACGGCTCTGGCCGACGAAACCCGTGATACCGGGGGTGTTGCGTACGCAGTACCACGACTCGTCGTCCATGACGCAGCGAACAAGCAGGTAGCCCGGGAAGACCTTGCGTTGAACGGTCTGCTTCTTGCCGTTCTTGAACTCGTCGACCTCTTCCATGGGGATGACGATCTCGTAGATCTTGTCTTCCATGTTCATCGACTGGATACGGGCCTCGAGGTTGGCCGTGACCTTCTTTTCGTAACCCGACTGGGTGTGCACCACATACCACTGGCCAGGGCGCATGGTGGGATCGTCGACCGGCTCGGCCTCCTCGACCACGACGTCGGTCGACGGCTCGACGTCGGTCGACGGCTCGACGTCGGTGTCGTCGTTGGGAACGACCAACTCGTCGTCGGAGGCAGCGTCGTCGGCACTGGTTTCGATGTGCACGGCTTCGACTTCTTCGGCGACGTCGTTGCCGTGGTCGGTGTCGTCGTCGTACTCGGCGGTCTCTGCGAGCACATCGGTGTCGCCGATGGGGAGCAGGTCGAGCGGGTTCGTGGTCTCGTCGTTGTCGGTCATGTCATCGCTCGTCGTCTCGGTGTCATTGGTCATGTCGAATAGAACCACTGGGAGAATTCGGAGAAGACGTAGTCGAGTCCGCCGACCAACGCCGTGTACACCACCACCGTGATGATCACGATGATCGAGTAGCGCTTGACCTCCGGCCGATTCGGCCAGGCGACCTTGCGCATCTCGTCGCGCACTTCTCGCAGATACTGCCGGATGCCTACTCGCTCGTTCTTCTTCTTCGCAGTCGGCTGGGCGCGCGTCGGCTTGCCCTGCTCGTCGAGGGCACCCATCTTGCGAAGCTGTCGCTTCTGCTCGCGATTCAGATCGTCTAGTGACATGATTTCTCGTTCGGTGGTGGGCAGGGCAGGAGGGACTCGAACCCCCGACCGTCGGTTTTGGAGACCGATGCTCTACCAGCTGAGCTACTGCCCTCGGGGCGGGACACGCCGAGTACCTGTCGAGGGTACCAGCGCATCCGCGAAGGCCGACCGCGGCCGTTTCCGTCCGCACTCGCTGCCCGTTCATCGCCTCGTGGTCAGCGGGTCTCCTTGTGGAGCGTGTGCTGACGCTCGTTGGCGCAGTACTTCTTCATTTCGAGGCGCTCACGATCATTCACCTTCGATTTCATCGTGATGTAGTTGCGCCGCTTGCACTCGGTGCACTCGAGGGTCACTTTGACCCGCTTGTCACTCTTGGCCATGTCGGTTCTCTTCTCTGTTCAGTTTTCGAAAGAAACTCAGGGTCACTTCAGGATTTTGGTGACGCGGCCGGCACCAACCGTGCGGCCACCCTCACGAATAGCGAAACGCAAACCCTCATCCATCGCGATCGGCTTGCCCAACTCCACTGTGATCTCCACATTGTCACCAGGCATCACCATCTCCGTACCCGCCGGCAACTCAATCGTGCCCGTCACATCAGTC
>DASQFE010000731.1:0-1701 GCA_035633295.1 Ilumatobacteraceae bacterium
GTCTCCATTTGGTTTGGTACCGAAAGGCGTGGGGCTGAGCCCCACGCCTTGTTTGTTGAAAGGAGGCAGTTCCGATGAGCGCAGCATCAGAGATCGATCGCATGCACGCCCTCGTCGGCCCCATTGCCTCCGATCTGGCGCTCGACGTCTACGACATCGAGCGCCGGGGCGGCACCATCCGGATCACGCTCGACACGCTGCCGGGCTCCGATGGAGGCATCACGCTCGACTCGCTCTCGCTCGCCACCCGCCTCATCTCGCGCGAACTCGACCACGAAGACCCGATTGCCGGGCAGTACACGCTCGAGATCACGAGCCCCGGACTCGAACGTCAGCTCCGCACACCGGCGCACTTCCAGCGTGAGGTGGGCAAGACCATCTCGGTGCGCCTGCGTGACTCGCTCGCCGACCCGCGCCGGTTGCAGGGGTCGCTGGTCGCCGCCGATGATCGTTGTGCCACGCTCCTGCTCGACGACGGCACCGAGCGAAGCATCGTGATCACCGAGATCGACAAGGCGCGAACGGTGTTCGAGTGGGGCCCGAAGCCCAAGCCTGGCAAGCAATCGGGCAAGCAATCGAGCAAGAAGGCCGGTGCCAAGTCGTCGGCCTCTACCCAGAATCAGACATCGACGAAGGAGAAGCAACCGTCATGAGCAACCTCGACATGAGCGAGGCCATTGGCATGCTGGCCCAGGAGAAGGGCATCTCCGAGGACATGCTGCTGCACGTCCTGGTCGACGCTCTCGCCTCGGCCTACAAGCGTCGCCCCAACGCCGCGGACGAAGTTGTCGTCGAAGTGAACCCCGAAACCATGGAGTTCTCGTTCATCGCGTATGACGTCGATGAGGATGGCAACTGGATCAACGAGCGCGACGACACGCCGAAGAAGGACGAGCTCGGGCGTATCGCCGCACAGACGTTCCGTCAGGTGATGAGCCAGCGCATTCGTGAAGTCGAGTCCGAGCGCAAGTTCGAGGAGTACGCGAACCGCGAGGGCGACATCGTCACCGGCATCATCCAACGCACCGACGCCCGCTACACGCTGCTCGACCTCGGACGGGTCGAGGCGCTGTTGCCGCAGGCCGAGCAGGTGCCGTTCGAGCGGCCGGCCCAGGGCGATCGCCAGAAGGCGTACATCGTCGAAGTGCGGCGCACGCCGAAAGGCCCGCAGATCGTCGTGTCACGTACGCATCCCGGCCTGATCAAGCGGCTGTTCGAGCTCGAAGTGCCCGAGATCGCCGACGGCATCGTCGAGATCAAGGCCTGCGCCCGTGAACCTGGCCATCGCACCAAGATCGCGGTCTGGTCGAACGACCACAACGTCGATCCGGTCGGAGCGTGCGTCGGCGCCCGTGGCGGTCGTGTCCGCATGGTCGTCAACGAGATGCGCGGTGAGAAGATCGACATCGTGCCGTTCAGCGAGGACCTGGCTGACTTCGTCGCCAAGGCACTGTCGCCGGCGAAGGTCACCCAGGTGATCATCTCCGACGACGGTACGGCAGCCGACGTGATCGTGCCCGACCATCAGCTCAGTCTGGCGATCGGCCGAGAGGGCCAGAACGCTCGACTCGCAGCTCGCTTGACCGGCGTGCGCGTCGACATCCGGTCCGAGACGCAGCTGGCCGAGGGCATCCCCGCCGGTGGGCGTGATGCAGACGTCGAGTACGCCGACGGCGAATGGCGGACCAACGCCGAGACCGG
>DASQFE010000732.1:0-4059 GCA_035633295.1 Ilumatobacteraceae bacterium
CATCGCAAACGTGCCGGTGGTCAGCGCGAGCCCGACCGATGTGGCCGGGATACCGAGATCGTTCACGATCCCTTCGATCGACACGTTGAACGCGTTGAACGACACCTGGATCTGACAGAGCATCACGATCGCGAGCGGAAACCATGACACCTTGGCGATGGCACCCGAGGATGCAGTCGTGGACATCGTGCGATTATTGTGCAGAAGTCGATCATGCGTGGTCATTCGGCTCGACGAATACTCCGATTGCCTGTCAACGTCCCGTCGAACACCACCCACCCTGGAGCTCAACATGACCCGAGCGATACCCGTCGATGACGAGTTCGATCCCGTTCCCTCGCTGATCGCCGTTCGAGCGATCGACGTCTCGGTCGCATCAGCGATCCCCGACGATGTCGGCTCTGTCGTCGAGCTCGTGCCCACATCGCCGCAACGTGCGGACCAGGCGATTCTCGAAGCGGTCGGTTTCACCGGTGCGCTCGGCGACGTGCACGTGGTCACAGGGCCACCAGCAACGGTGCTGATCGGGATCGGAGCCAACCCGCTCGGGCTCGCTTCAGGCCGAGACATCGGCGCTGCGGCAGCTGGCGCAATCCCCGGAGCACTCGAGCTTGCCATCGACGTTGGCAACGTCGACGCTGAGGTGGCTCAGGGAATCGTCGAGGGGATCATCCTCGCCCGCTACTCCTGGGACGCTCTCCGCTCTGCGCCGGCACGAAGGCAGGTCAACTCGATCACCCTTGTCTCGTCATCCGACGCGGTCGCCGCGGGAGCGCGACGCGGTCATCTCAAGGCGTTGGCCACGGCGGTCTCGCGCGACCTGGCGAACTGCCCGCCCGCGCATCTCACCGCCGTCCGCTGGGCGGCGATCGCGGAACGAGCTGCACCCGAGTTCGGTCTCGACGTCGAGATCCGTGACCGTGACTGGCTGCTCGCGGAGCGTTGCGGCGGCATCATCGCCGTCAACGGCGGCAGCGACGAGGAGCCGCGTCTGATCACGCTGACCTACACCCCCGATGAAGCCGTGGCGAACGGTCGTCACGTCGTGCTCGTCGGCAAAGGGTTGACCTACGACTCCGGAGGTCTCGCCATCAAGCCCGGTGATGTGGTCCACGCCATGATGAAGAACGACATGTCCGGTGGAGGTGCGGTGTTCGCCTCGATGTTGGTGCTTCGCGACCTGCAGGTGCCGACCAAGGTGACCGCGCACATCATGTGCACCGACAACATGCCGTCGGGTACCGCGATGAAGATGGGCGACGTGATCACTCATCGCGACGGTACGACGGTCGAGATCCTCAACACCGACGCCGAGGGTCGGTTGATCATGGCCGATGCGATCGTGATGGGTACCGAGATCGAACCCGACGCGATTATCGACATCGCCACGCTGACCGGCGCCGCCATGCGAGCGCTCGGCACCGACATCGCCGGCGTGATGGGCACCGACCAGGCATTGGTCGAGCTCATCAAGTCCGCCGGCGAGGCCACCGGCGAACCCGTCTGGCAACTTCCGATGGGCGCCACCTATCGAGCCGAACTCGACTCCGATGTCGCCGACCTCAAGAACCTCGGCGGCATGAACGCCGGCGCGTCTACCGCAGCGGAGTTCCTTGCCCACTTCGCCAAAGACGTGCCGTGGGTTCACATCGATATCGCCGGAGTCGCGGCGACCGCCAGCCCCAAAGGATGGAAGACCCGGGGTATGAGCGGATTCGGCGCCCGACTACTCGTCGACACACTCGAACGATTCACCTGACTGCACACGAGGTGCCAGATGCCTCGCCCAACGGGACAATCAAGCCGAACGAACACCACCAACCGGAGGTCGAGCATGGACGCACAGCTGAAATCGATGCTCAACGAGACCGAGCAGGCCCTGCTGCGCGCCGCCGAACCGCGTGAGCTGAATCGGCTCGATGAAGACGAGCTGGCCGGCCTACACGATCGGATCCGCAGGGCGCGCAACAAGTACAGCAAGCTCTATCGACGCCGGGCGAGCGAGCGGGTCAACACCGATCGATCCAGAGGCCGCGCCAGTTCCGCGAACGCAAAGGCAGCGCGCAAGGCAGAGGGCTTCGAAGACGCTCTCGCACGGGTGTCGCACAAGCTGGCGCAGGTCGCCGCCGCTGCAGCTGAGGAACTCAAGGCGGAGCGTCTTGCTGCGGCACGCCGCACTCCGGTACCGGCAAGCAAACCCAAGGGGTCGACGAAGAAGCGGAGCACGGCAACCAACACCTCGGCAAGGGGTGCCTCGCGAAGCCCTGCCAGTGAGAAGAAGCGCGCCTCGACGAAGGCGTCGAACAAACGAAATCAAGCGGCACGCGATCGCCGCTCATAGCCCTGTTTCAACTTGAAGACGTCACCGCGCCCGAGCCGCGTGACAATGCCGATGAGAATTCCGACGAAGTCCTTGCCTCCGACCGATGCGCAAACCAGCGTCTCCATCGAGGTCGATCGGGCGCAGCCGCTGCATAACGGGCGCCCGGTAACCCGCTCGTCGTCTGGCTCAGGCCCAAGCCGCACGCGAGATAATCCCGACGACTCCATGACGAGGTGCGATTGTGGGCTCGACTGGCTTCTCGTCGAGTCTTGCCGTCGCCGAGTTTGCGGTCGAGGTAGGTGATGGCGTCGGGTTGCTCGGGCGTGAAGGTGGCTGTCAGAGGCCGAGAATCTGAGCCTTCTTGGCGTCGAACTCGGCGTCGGTCAGCGCGCCGGCTTGGCGGAGTTCGTTGAGCTGTGCGATGAGCGCAAGCTGGGTTTCCAGGTCTGGAGTTCCGCTGGTGGGAAGGGCCGCTGAGGCTGCGGCCGGAGCGGCTTGGAGGTCCTGCTCGGCCCAGCGTTGCTGTTGGCGTCGCTGGACTCGACCGTGCACCGAGCTGGCAACGGCGACCTTTGCGGCGGTCTTGATCAGTCCCATCGTGGCTCCTCAGTTCGCTTCTAGACCATCAAGAGTGTCGAGCAGGTCACCCGCCGGGATCGCTCCGTCGAAGACCAGGCGGGCTCCCGATTTCGACCAGCTGTCCACCAGGCCGAGCACCCACACATTTTCGAACACGACCACCACGGCCACGCTGCCGTCGGTGATCTCGGCGCCGATCGTTGCGAGGTCGTCGATGTCGAGCAGGCCCGATGAGGCGCCCTCCCACTGACTGAGATCGACTCCAGGGTGCGACGGCAGGTCGGTGACGGCAACCGGGCGAACGCGACTCCGTTCTTCTGGACGAACTCCACGTCGAGGATGCGGATCACGTTACGGTCGACGAGGTCGAGTAACTGCTCGAAGCGAACGGCGGTCGGAACGCCGTCAGGAAACTCCACGACGATGAAGTCGATCGGAGCCAACACATCCTCGTGGGTCGATTCCGATGTGGTCAGGCGATGGCCTTTCGTTGTGGTCGGCGCCGAGCGAGGGCCAGCACGCGAGGCGCACGCCTCAGGTCGTGATGGCCGTTCGGTCCTCGACCACGTACGCCAAGATCAATGCGAGCGGGAAGAAGAAGAGGCTCAGGATGAAGTACAAGATGAAGCTGTGTCCCTTTCGGCCCGCGACGCGGGCCGGCCAGAACGCAATCGCGATCAAGATGATGAGTCCGAGAATTCCACCGATCCACCACATGTTGATTCCCTGTCCTTCGTCTGGCGTCGTGAGTTGTTGAAACGAGCAGCCCTGAGGTCTCAGCGCCGTCGTGTTCCGGACGGAAAGTAGCGGTTGGTTCCGGTGTTGGCGTCATCGGTACCAGAGAAGAAGTACACGTGATCGCTGGTGCGTGACCAGCCGAGCCTCCGAGGGTCGCTGCTCACCGGAGCTGGTCACCTGGATCCGCCAGTACGGAACGATGCTGATTCGCCGATTGCAGTCTGAGGGACCCTCGCTCAACCCTGACGTTCCCAGTTGGTAGACCAGCAGCGAACCATCGTCGGATCGATGCCGCGTCACGCTCTGGGATGCATGGTCGCGATTCAACAGCTGCCAGAGGTGACTGACTTCTGCCCAAGCCGCACACTGCACAACCCCGACGACCGTCGTCGACAGTGAGCCGGGATTGCCGGGCGCTT
>DASQFE010000733.1:0-2657 GCA_035633295.1 Ilumatobacteraceae bacterium
ACGCCGTCGACGCCGGAGTGGGTGCCCTTGATGACGACATCGGCCTCGATCTCGGCCGCCCGCAACGCCGCCGCGGTGTCGGTGGTGAAGAACGGATTGCCGGTGCCGGCGGCGAAGATCACGACGCGGCCCTTCTCCAGGTGCCGAACGGCTCGGCGGCGGATGTAGGCCTCGGCGATCCGCGGCATCTCGATGGCGGATTGCACCCGCGTGTCCTGACCGTGGCGTTCGAGCGCGTCTTGCAGGGCGAGCGCGTTCATCACGGTGCCGAGCATGCCGATGTGGTCGGACTGCGTGGCATCCATCCCGCTCAGCGATCCGGTACGCCCCCGCCAGAAGTTGCCGCCGCCGACGACCACGGCGACATCGACACCGAGGTTCTGCCGGAGATCGACGATGTCGCGCGCGGTTGCGTCGAGCGTGGCGCCGTCGAGGCCCTTGCCCGATTCGCCGGCGAGGGCTTCACCCGAGGGCTTGAAGACGATGCGTTTCCACGGCGGGCGTGGGCCCCCGCGAGGGTCGGTGGGTTCGTCCATGTCGTCGCCGACGGTACTCCACCTCCGACCCGACCGGAAAACCGCCGAAGCGATGAGCGAGCAGCCCGCATACCGGCCTTGGATTCAGGTCGTCGTTGCATGATGACGGATTCTCGATTCTTGGAGGTGTGTGATGCGAAGGTTGTGGCTGTTGCCGTTGGAGACGCGTCAGCGGATCGTGCGGATGGCGATGGAGGGCTACTCGCATGCGGAGATCATCGAGGCGACGCGTGTGTCGGCGGGATCGGTGGTGAACGTGTTACGCAACGCTGGTGGCACGTTGCGGCGCGTGGAGCGGGTGTCGATCAATGGGCGGTTGTCGCTGGCTGATCGCAGCGAGATCTATGCCGGGCTGGCAGCGAAAGAGTCCGGGGCGGCGATCGCTCGTCGGCTCGATGTGCATCCCTCGACGGTCACCCGCGAGATCGCTGGCAATGGTGGCCGTGACGGCTATCGGCCCTTGGCGGCGCATCGGCGGGCACTGAAGTTGGCACGTCGTCCACAGATGCCGTTGTTGGACACCAATCCTCGTCTGGCCGCCTACGTCATCGAGCGACTCGAGAAACTGTGGTCACCCGAGCAGATCGTGCGACGCTTGATCGAGGAGTTCCCCGACGATGCGGAGATGCGAGTGTCGCACGAGACGATCTATCAATCGCTCTACGTCCAAGGCCGCGGTGCGCTCCGCAAGGAACTGGCCAGCTGCCTACGCACCGGCCGGGCGATCCGGCGTCGACGCGACCAACGCAACGGCAACGGGCCCGGAAAGATCCCGGGGATGGTCAACATCTCCGAGCGGCCCGCCGAAGTGGAGGACCGGGCGGTGCCCGGCCACTGGGAGGGCGACTTGATCATCGGTGCCGGCGGCCGCTCAGCGATCGGCACCCTGGTCGAGCGCACGACCCGCTTCGTGATGCTGCTGCACCTGCCCAACGGCCACAGCGCCGCCGAGGTCAACGCCGCAATGGCCGCCAAAATCGCCGAGCTCCCCGCTGCGCTGGTCCGCTCGATCACCTGGGACCAAGGCACCGAACTGGCCCGGCACCGCCAGTTC
The DNA here is from genome assembly GCA_035633295.1 of Ilumatobacteraceae bacterium. Taxonomy (GTDB): domain Bacteria; phylum Actinomycetota; class Acidimicrobiia; order Acidimicrobiales; family Ilumatobacteraceae; genus Sva-07. Next base: position 1,591 of record DASQFE010000733.1, read on the forward strand.
AGCATCGACACCGGCGTCGACATCTACTTCTGCGACCCGCACTCGCCGTGGCAGCGCGGCAGCAACGAGAACACCAACGGGCTGCTGCGCCAGTACTTCCCCAAGAGCACCGACCTGAACACCCACGACGCCGCCCACCTCGACACCGTCGCCGACCAACTCAACGGCCGCCCCCGAAAAACCCTCAACTGGAAGACACCCGCCGAAGCTCTCGCTAACCTCCTCGATGCGATAGCGGCTTGAACCCAACGGCTCTTCGCTCATCGCTCGGGGGTGGGGGTGGGGTCGGGTACTCGATCGGTGGAGGGACGCGCGTAGCGTCGCCGTCGTGGCCTACCAGTCGAAGGTGATGATCGTCTACATCTTCGCCCTGTTCATGACGGTGATCGACGGCACGATGGTCAACGTCGCACTGCCGACGATGGCACGCGACTTCGGTGTGCCGACCACCGACATCGAGTGGATCTCGCTCGGGTACCTCCTCGCGCTCGCCGCGGTCATCCCGGCGGCGGGATGGCTCGGTGACCGGTTCGGCACGAAGCGGATGTTCGTGATCGCGCTCGTGATCTTCGTGGTCACGTCACTGCTGTGCGGGCTCTCCCAGACACTCGGTCAGCTGATCGGCTTCCGGGTCCTGCAGGGCATCGGCGGCGGGCTGCTCACCCCGGTCGGCGGGGCCATGCTCTACCGGGCCTACTCGATGGAGGATCGCGCCAAGGCGGCGATCGGCGTGCTCAGCGTGACGGTGATCGCGCCGGCGGTCGGGCCCGTGCTCGGCGGATTGATCGTCGACCAGGCGTCGTGGCAGTGGATCTTCTACATCAACGTGCCGATCGGTGCGCTGGCGCTGGTGCTGTCGGTCCTGTGGCTTCGCGAGACGGTCCAGCCCGACCCGGGTGGATTCGACGCTCCAGGGTTCGTGCTGTCCGCGGCGGCAGTCGCGTTGCTGCTCTACACGCTGTCGATCGGACCGGAGAAGGGTTGGAGCTCGCCCACCACACTCGCGTTCGGCATCGCGGGTGCGGTGTGCCTGATCGCGATGATCGTCGTCGAACTCCGCGTCGAAC
>DASQFE010000734.1:0-7182 GCA_035633295.1 Ilumatobacteraceae bacterium
GATCGAAACCGATGATCCGCCCGACCGCTACGCCAACAGCCTCGCCGAGTTCTCGTTGCAACTGCCGGGATCCCGAGACCACCGACGTGGGCGTGGGCGACACGGAGGCCTCGAACCCCACGCTCTCGGCGATCAGTCGGCAACGCAGCGCATGGTATGGATCAGTCACGATCAGCACCGACTCGACGGTCTCGCCCACCTGCGCTCCGACGTTTCTCAACGATTCCCAGGTGGTCGTTCCGTCGCCTTCCAACTTGATCGCGTCGGCTGGGATACCCCGTTCGGTGAGGTACGCCGCCGAAACGTCGGCCTCGGTGAACCGATCGCCAGGCTGGTTGCCGCCCGTCACGATGACGAGCGGGGCGAGCCCCTCGGGCCAGAGATCCAGCACATGGTCGAGCCGAGCTGCGAGCTGCGGTGACGGTCGGCCGTCGTACTGCGCCGCTCCCAAGACCACGATCGCATCGACCGGGCGCGCCTCATCGGAACGGCCGGTCGCCCACACCTGCCAAAACGAGACCGCTAGGTAGGCCAGCCCGAGAGCGACAAACAAGCCGGCCACCTGCGCGATGCGTCGACCGATTCGACGACGCGGTTGCAACAGCAACTGCACCGGCGTCGGATCCGTCGTGAGTGCGGTGTTCGGATCGGGCCGCATCGTCGGTTCGCGATCGGTCTGCACCGGAATCTCGCCGGTGCGGGCGTACCGCTCGCCGACCGGCTCGTGGCTGCCGATCGCCTCGATCAGCTCGCGATCGCGACGTCGCTGTTCGTCGGAGGGCAGTTGCAGCTCGCGGTCCGACATCGTCTCACCCGCTCCAGGCAACTCGTTCGCTGGCCACGGCAAGCCGGTGAAGCGTCTCGTCGCGTCCCAAGACCTCCAACGACTCGAACAGCGGCGGCCCGACCGACCGCCCCGTGACCGCCACCCTCACCGGCGCCTGTGCCTTGCCGAGCTTCAACTCGTAGCGAGACATCACGTCTTCGAGTGCCACCTTCAAGCCGTCCGCTGTCCAATCGGCAAGAGCTTCGTAGGCACCGATCACGTCGCCGAGCAGGGGCTTGGCCCAGTCGGGCCCGAACGCCTTCTCCCACGACGACTCGTCGTAGTCGATCGGTGACCCCTCCGCCCAGAAGAGGAAGTCGACCTTCTGCGGCACCTCAATCAGCGTCGTCAATCGTTCCTGGATGTGGGGGGCAATCGCGGCGAAGCGCTGTCGATCCCAGTCGGCGGGCAACTCGGCGCCGGCGCGTTCGATGAACTCGTCGAGCGGCAGCAACCGGATGTAGTCGCCGTTGAAGGCAGCAAGCTTCTTCAGGTCGAAGAACGCCGGCGAATGAGTGACGTCCTCGAGCCGGAACTCCGCCTCCATCTCGCTCCACGACACGATCTCCGAACCCGACTCCTCGGCGCCCGGCGGCGTCCATCCGAGCGTCATCAGATAGTTGACCATGGCGTCGGCGAGGTATCCCTCGTCGCGGTACTGCTCGAGCGCCACCTTGTCGCGGCGTTTCGAAAGCTTCTTGCGCTGCTCGTTGACGAGCACCGGCACGTGCGCCCACTGGGGCGGCTCATGGCCGAGTGCGCGCCACAGCATCTGCTGCTTGGGGGTGTTGGGAAGGTGCTCCTCGGCTCGCACGACGTGGGTAATTGCCATCTCGATGTCGTCGACCACATTGGCGATCAGGAACACCGGCGTGGCATTGCCCCGAAGGAGCACGAAGTCTTCGATGGTGGCGTTGTCGAACGAGACCTCGCCGCGCACGAGGTCATTCACCACCGTGGTGCCATCCGGGACACGGAATCGAAGGACGCGTCCGGGCCCGGGTTCGAGACCACGGTCACGCGAGTAGCCGTCGTAGCCAGCGATCCCGAGTTCCTTCGCGCGTTCTTGGATCTGCTCGCCGCTGAGGTCGCAGTAGTAGGCATCGCCCTGCTCGAACAACCGCTGCGCTGCGGCCACGTGCGCTGCTGCGTAGTCACTCTGAAAATGAGGGCCTTCGAAGTGCGGATCATCGGCAGAGATGCCGATCCACGCAAGGGCGTCGATGATGCCCTGCGTCCACTCCGGGCGATTCCTGGCCTCGTCGGTGTCCTCGATGCGCAGCACGAACGTGCCACCGAGACGACGTGCGAGCGCCCAGTTGTACAGCGCAGTTCTGGCGCCACCAACGTGAAACGAACCCGTCGGCGACGGCGCAAAACGGAATCTGGGGCCGCTCGTCATAACGGTATGACGCTACCCGGCGACGATCATGGTCGATGGTCCGGCAACAGCGCTGAGCGTGAGGTTGCGCAGCTGACGCAACGCCACCGACAGGGTGGTCAGGTCGAAGCTCTCGGCACGTCTGATTTCGGTGTGCATCCCCAACGCGCGCGCGACGGCGCGCTCATTGGCGCCCATCCACGTCGACGGTGAGCCGTCGCCCTCGCGCATCACACCGCGGGTGAGTTCAGCCAACACGGTCAGCAGGTCGTCGCGCAGAGCTGCTCGGGCCTGCTCCTGCCACCGATCCGAACGCGGGAGCGCGCCGACGCCGTCCCACAGCCAGCCGAGGTCGAATGCATCGAACACGGCCCAGTACGCGCGAGCGGCATCAGCGACGTTGCATGCCTCGGTATGGGCGATCTCGACGATGTCGAAACCTGTGTGCAGCCACGGCCATCTTGCCGACCGCGCGGCAAGCTCTACCGAAACCCCGGCCAGTACCCGCGCCTCACGGAGCCGGTCGACATCGTCGAGTACCCGGCCCTTCACGACATCGTCGAGTGAGTCGCCGAGAAATGCCAGGCCTGCGGAAAACGTGTCGACTGCTTCGCCGATATCGAGCGGCGGGCGACGATGACGCAGCAGCCAGAACGTGCCCCGTTCCGTCATTCGTCGAGCGTCGAGAAACAGCGAGATCTGTGTGTCGAGGCTGATCGAACTGCCGAGGTCGTCGATCGCACTCCACACATCGGCGAACCCGAAGATGTCACGAGAAGCAAGGAATGCACGAGCCACGTCGGACACCGAGGCACCGGAGTCCTCGGTCATGCGGTGATCGAACGAGATCCCAGCGAGGTTCACCATGTTGTTGACGATGGTCGTCGCCACGATCTCCCGGCGGAGGCGATGCGTGCGGATGGCGTCGGGGAAGCGCTCGCGGACGCTGCGTGGGAAGTAGGCCATCAGGGCCGACTCCAACGCAGGGTCGTCGGGGAGGTCGGAGTCGAGTACCTCGACGACATCGGCGTTCTTCGTGTAGGCGATCATCACGGCGAACTCCGGTGCGCTCAGCCCCCTACCGGCAGCTTGGCGTTCGGCGATCTGCTTGTCGGTCGGGAGAAACTCGAGGTGCCGATCGAGGTAGCCCTCGGCTTCGAGCGTGTCGAGGTACCGAGCATGCACGTTGACCATCGACAACGACTGCGTCCGAGCGATCATCAGCGCCAAGGTCTGCGTCCGGTTGTCGTCGAGCACCAGGTGTGCAACGTCGTCGGTCATCTCCACCAACAGTTCGTTGCGCTGCTTCACTGTCAGTTCGCCGTCGCGAACGAGTTGGTCGAGCAGCACCTTGAGGTTCACTTCATGGTCGCTGCAGTCGACCCCGGCCGAATTGTCGATGGCGTCGGTATTGATCAGCCCGCCGCTGAGGGCGTACTCCACGCGCCCCAGCTGTGTCAGGCCGAGGTTGCCGCCCTCTCCCACGATGCGGGCTCGGAGTTCGTTGCCGTTGATCCGCACCGCGTCGCTGGCCCGATCGCCGACATCGGCGTGGCTCTCCGATGAGGCCTTCACATAGGTTCCGATCCCGCCGTTCCACAGCAGGTCGACCGGTGCACGCAGGATCGCCGAGATCAGTTCATCGGGACGCAGCGCGGTCACCGATTCCTCGACGTCGATCACCCGACGCAGCTCGTTGCTGATCGGTATCGACTTGAGTTCGCGTGCGTAGACGCCCCCGCCGACCGAGATCAACGCACCGTCGTAGTCGGCCCAACTCGACCGCGGCAGGTCGAACAGTCGACGCCGTTCGGCGTGGGCCGTCGCTGGGTCGGGATCGGGATCGACGAACAGGTGGCGATGGTCGAACGCCGCGACGAGCTTGAGGTGCGGCGACAGCAGCATCCCGTTGCCGAAGACATCGCCGGACATGTCGCCGATGCCGACAACCGTGAGTTCGTCGGTGTCGACGTCTTTACCGATGACGCGTGCATGGCGTCGAACGCTCTCCCACGCGCCGCGTGCAGTGATGCCCATCGCCTTGTGGTCATAGCCGTGGCTGCCCCCGGAGGCGAACGCATCGCCGAGCCAGAAGTCGTGCTCGATGGCAATGTCGTTGGCAATATCACTGAACGTTGCCGTGCCCTTGTCGGCGGCCACGACGAGATAGGGATCGTCGCCGTCGTAGATCACGAGGTCGGGCGGATGAACGACCTCGCCACCGACCACGTTGTCAGTGAGATCGAGAAGCGCCTGCACGAACCTGCGGTAACGATCGATGCCCTCTGACCGCACCGCGTCACGATCGGCCTGATCGGCGGTCGACCCCTTGATCACGAACCCGCCCTTTGCTCCGGTCGGCACGATGACGGCGTTCTTCACCATCTGTGCCTTCACCAGACCGAGCACCTCGGTGCGGAAGTCCTCCGGACGGTCGCTCCAACGAAGCCCGCCACGAGCAATGCGACCGCCGCGCAGATGGACGCCCTCCACCTTCGCCGAGCACACGAAGATCTCGAACTCGGGTCGTGGGAGCGGGATGAAGGGGATGTCGTGCGGCTGCAGCTTGACTGCCATCTCGTCACGGCCCAAGAAGGCACTCGTGCGGTCGGTGGCATCGATGAGCGTCAGGAATGCCCGACAGATCCGGTCGTCGTCGAGCGACGCAATCGCGTCGAGTTGTTCGAGTACTCGTCCCCGCAGCTCCTCCACATGGACGCTTCGAGCAGTGGCGTCAAGGCCGAGGAGCGGGTCGAACTTTGCATCGAACACCTCGGCGAGCCCCCGGGTGATCTCCGGATGCCGAACGAGCGCAGCGGCGACGTACACGGCGCTGAACGGGAACGTCGCCTGACGGAGGTACCGGTTGTAGGTGCGCAGTACCGCGACCTGTCGACGGTCGAGTCCACCGGCCAACACGAGCCGGTTGAGGGCATCAGCTTCGACATCGCCCTGCATCAGCGCGACGAACGCCCGCTGCACCTCGGCGTGCTGTTCATCCGACATCGTCGGGAGATCCATCACGACGCCGATGTCGTCGAGGTGGACGGTGGTGGTTTCACCGGCAAACACGTACGGGCGCTCGTCAACCGGTGGGAGCCCGAGGTGCTCGAGGATCGGAACCAACTCGGCGATCGTGGCTGCCCGGTTGCGCAGGAACACACGGAAGCGCCACGAACCGTCGGTGGCGTCGACCGAACGACCGAACGACGTCAACACCTCGTCGTTGCCCGACAGCATCGCCTCGACGTGGATCAGATCGCCGACCGCGGCGCTCGGACGAACCCGCGCCTCGTAGTCGGCGGGTACTGACGCGCCGACAACCGACCAGACGCGATGGCCCTCGATCTCGCCGAGCACGTCGACGAGCGCCTCACGCGCACGCTCGCCCCAGGTGCGCGACATGTCGTCGATGCTCTCGGCCAACGGCGAGGGATCAGGCGATGGCGCGGCACGCACTGCCATCGAGATGCGCGCGAGCGAGCTCGTCCCGACGAACGTTTCGAGGTCTCGTGTGTCGCCGCCATAGTGCTCGCGGACGAGGGTTGCTACGTGCTCGGGAAGCGTGGCGGTGAATCGTGCGCGAGGGACGTACACGAACACCGTGGTCCACGGGCCGACGGGTTCAGCGACGTCGAAGACACGTACGATGCGGCGTTCCTGGAGGCCGACGATCGCCTCGACGAGATGCGTCAGATCATCGACGTCGAGCTCGAAGAGCACATCGCGCGGCAGTGTCTCGATCACGTTCCTGACCGCTCGGCCCGTGTGGTTCGCGACCGAACCGCCCACCCGGCTCACCACCTCGTCGGCGCGTGCTGCGATGACCGGGATCGAGAATGCGCTGTGACGGTAGGCGGCGCTCCCGAGCAACCCGACAAATCTGACCTCGTCATCGGTCCCGTCGGGGCGCACCGCAATCGCGGTCATTCGAGCCGGCCGGTGGACGTCGGCCACCGCATCGGTTCGACCGATCGAGTACGAGGCGTCACCGACGAACGACGGAGGGTCGATCCGATTGGGATTCAGCTGTCCGGATCGGTACTCACCGAGCAAGCTGTCGACATCCACAACGAACCCTGACTCCGAGTGCCGATAGGTAGCAGCACCGAGGAACACGAAGTTCTCGTCGGCCAACCACATCAGGAGTGGGTCGTCGCCGGCGACAAACCGCAGTCGCTCCTGCATGGGAGCGAAGTCGCCGACCGCTCGCTGCACACTCTCGATGGCAGTTCGGATCTCTTCCTCGAGCAGCGCACGATTCTCGGGACGACACCGGTCGATTTCGATCAGCGTCCACGCCTCGACCGGCCCATCAGCGGCAGTCGCGTCGACGATCACACGGCGGTCGTCACGACGCACATGCAGCATCGGATGCACGAGCAGATGGATCCCGAGCTTGTTGTGATCGAGCACCATCCGAACCGAATCGACGAGGAAAGGCGCGTCGTCGGTCACGAACATGAGCACCGAGCGTTCGGACTCCCAACCATCGCGTTCGAGCTCGGGTGACAGCACTTGCACGAGCGTCTCGCCGAGTTGGCGCACACGGCCGAGGTGGAGGTGGGCAACTGCGGCGGCATAGGCGAGCTCCAGCCGGCGGCCGTTGACATCATCATTCGGAATCTCGCGGAAGTACTCGCCGATGAATGCGGCAAGGAGTGCGTCGTCCGGTCGACGATCGGCGGCCATCGCTTGCAGTCGGTCGATGATTTGGGCCACATCATTGTGAGCACTCATGAGGTTCCAGACTCGGGTCGGTAACGCCGTTCTCCCTTCAACGTAGCTCCAGCCAGGTCAACGGGCGGTCACCTCGGCCCACGGCGCCGATCGCACCGCTAGCGTTGGTGGGCATGAACCGCGAAGTGCTCCACGGAGGCCATCGCCCAGTGGCGGGTGGCCTGGCGCGAGCGGCCGTGTTCGGCGTCAATGACGGCCTCGTATCGAACGTGTCTCTGATCCTCGGATTCGCCGG
>DASQFE010000735.1:0-3469 GCA_035633295.1 Ilumatobacteraceae bacterium
TCATACACCTGGTCACACGCCCGGGAGTCAGTGCTTCTTCGTCGACAACCGTCTGATCGCCGGCGACACGCTGTTCCTCGAAGGATGTGGGCGAACCGACCTGCCGGGTTCGGACCCCGTCAAGATGTTCGAGAGCCTGCGTCGCTTGAAGGAGGTGCCCGACTCCACGATCCTGTTCCCCGGCCACCGCTACTCGATCGCGAGCAGCGCCACCATGGACGTCGTCAAGGAGACGAACTTCGTCTTCCAGTGATTCGGCAGGCGGCCGTGTCAGCAGTCGGCTTTGGCGGGAATCACGATGACGAGGCCGGGGTAGAACGACGAGTAGTTCGGCGTACTGGCGTTGGCGGCTCGCAATGCCTCGACGGTGACATCGAAGTTCGTCGCCACTTTGCCTTCGAAGTCGCCGTCGGCGATGGTGTAGTCGCCCTGGCTGCAGTTGTCGCCGGCATCCGGAATCGTTCCGGCTGGGGCCGTCGTGGCAGATCCAGCGGTTGCGGTTGCGTCCTCGGCCACAGCGGCTCCCGGAGCAGTGCCGCCCGGCGGGATCTTGATGGTGTCACCCGGGTAGGCGAACTCGTTGGGCCCCCACTCGTTGTAGGCGATCAGATCGGCGACAGGCACGTTGAACTTCTTCGCCACTCCGATCGGAGTGTCGTTTGCCACGACCAGGTATTCCTGCTCCGTGGTGACAACTGCGCCGGCAACCGGTTCAGTGGTGTCGGCGACCGGGATGGTGGTGGCCGGTGGTCGCACCACGAAGGCGGTCGACTCGGCACTCAGGTCGATGGTCGACTGCGTTGCGGCGTTGTCGGCTCCCCCACATGAGGCGAGCAGGAGCGCGCCGGCGATGACCGGAACGACGACGGCGCCGAGGCGGCGCGAATGTGACGACTGCATGACGAACAGCGTAGGCGCGTCTTCGCGTCGAGTGTGGTCAGCTCACACGAGTGGACGATCGGTCGGCTTGATCGGCGCGGGCAGACTGGTCTCACCCATCAGGTAGGCGTCGACACCGGCAGCGGCAGCACGCCCCTCGGCGATCGCCCACACGATCAGGCTCTGCCCGCGCCCCATGTCGCCCGCAACGAAGAGGCCGTGCCGGTTCGTCATGTACCGCTCATCGCGGGCCACATTGCCGCGAGCGTCGTAGTCGACATCGAGCGACTCGAGCCACGATCCCTTCTCAGGCCCCACGAACCCGAGCGCCAGAAACACGAAGTCGGCGACGATCTCGTGTCCCGAGCCCTCAACTTCGACGAATGTGCCGTCGGTGAATTCGACTTCGTGGAGACGCAGGGCCCGGACGTGACCGCTGCCGTCGTCGAGGAACTGATCGGTACTGACGCTGTACAGACGCTCGCCGCCCTCTTCGTGCGCCGAGGTCACCTTGTAGGTCATCGCGAACTGCGGCCACGGATTGCTGCCGGCACGCTGCGCGGGTGGCTCGGGGAGGATCTCCAGCTGGGTAACCGAAGCCGCCCCTTGGCGGTGCGCCGTTCCCAGGCAATCGGCCCCCGTGTCGCCGCCGCCGATGATCACGACGTGTTTGCCGTTGACGTCGATCGGCGACTGCTCGATGTCGCCGAGCTGCACACGATTGGCGAACGGCAGGTACTCCATTGCCTGATGGATTCCGGCCAGTTCGCGTCCTGGTACCGGTAGGTCACGCGCCGCCGTTGCCCCGCAGGCGAGCACAACGGCGTCGTGCGAGGCGCGCAATACCTCGATGTCGACGTTCTCGCCGACGACGGCGTTGGTGCGGAACTCGGTGCCCTCGGCCTCCATCTGCTCGATACGACGGTCGATATGACGCTTCTCCATCTTGAACTCGGGGATGCCGTAGCGCAGCAGGCCACCGATCCTGTCGGCCCGCTCGAGCACGACCACCTCGTGGCCGGCGCGTGTGAGCTGCTGCGCAGCGGCGAGCCCGGCCGGGCCCGAGCCGATCACGGCGACGCGCTTGCCTGTTCGCACCGCGGACGTGTGCGGCGTGACCCACCCTTCGTCCCATGCCCGGTCGATGATCTCGACTTCGACCTGTTTGATGGCGACGGGGTTCTGGTTGATGCCGAGCACGCACGCCGACTCGCACGGTGCCGGGCACAGACGGCCCGTGAACTCGGGGAAGTTGTTGGTGGCGTGGAGGCGCTCGATGGCGTCCTGCCAATGGTCGCGGTACACGAGATCGTTCCAGTCGGGGATCAGGTTGCCGAGCGGGCAGCCGTTGTTGCAGAACGGGATCCCACAGTCCATGCAGCGGCCCGCCTGGTGCGTCAGGGCATCGGCATCGAACGGTTCGTACACCTCGTTCCAGTCGCGCAGTCGTACCGAAACGGGCCGCCGCTGCGGTGTCTCGCGGTCCCACTTCAAGAACCCGGTCGGTTCACCCACGAGCAGCCTCCATGATCTTGTCCACCGTCTGTTCTTCGTCGAGGCCGGCCGCTTTGGAATCGGCAATCACGGTCAGCACCCGCTGGTAGTCCCTCGGCATCACCTTACGGAACGAACCTGCGGCGACGTCCCACGACTGGAGTAGGCGGTCGGCAACCGCCGATCCGGTGAAGTCTCGGTGTCGAACGATGACGTCGACGAGGAAGTCGAGGTCGGTCCCGTCGAGATTCTCGAGGTCGACCATGTCGTAGTTCACCTTGCTGGCGAACACCTCGGTCGGGTCGTACACGTAAGCGATACCGCCGGACATACCGGCACCGAAGTTGCGCCCGGTCGGGCCGAGTACCACGACGCGACCCCCGGTCATGTACTCGCAGCCATGGTCGCCGACCCCTTCGCTGACAGCAGTGGCACCCGAGTTGCGCACACAGAACCGCTCGCCGACCGTGCCGCGCAGGAAGATCTCCCCGCCGGTGGCGCCGTAGGCGATCACGTTGCCGGCCACGACCTGGTCCTCGGCAACGAACGGCGAAAACGGGTGCGGGTGCACGATGATGCGTCCACCCGACAGGCCCTTGCCCACATAGTCGTTGGCATCGCCGACGAGGCGGATCTGGATGCCCGCCGGAACGAACGCACCGAGGCTTTGGCCAGCCGATCCGGTGAGCGTGATGTCGATCGTTCCATCCGCAAGGCCGGCCCCCTGCCATTTCTTCGTCACCTCGTGGCCGAGCAGCGTGCCGACGGTGCGGTTCACGTTGCGCACCGGAAGATCGATGGCCACGTGGTGGCCGTCGTTGATGGCCGGTTGCGCCAGCGCGATGAGCTGTTGGTCGAGCGCCTCGGCGAGACCGTGATCCTGGCCGACGCTCTGGATCATCGTCTGGCCGTAGGGGTTCTGCGGCACCGCGAGGATCGGGCTGATGTCGAGGCCCGATGCCTTCCAGTGCCGCACGGCGTGACGCGTGTCGAGCAGTTCGACGTGGCCGATCATCTCGGCCATCGTGCGCATCCCGAGTTCAGCCATCAGCTCGCGGACTTCCGTGGCGATGTACTCGAAGAACGTCTCGACGAA
>DASQFE010000736.1:0-3810 GCA_035633295.1 Ilumatobacteraceae bacterium
GGCGGCGGCATCGTCCTCTTGCGGATCGCGGCGGTTCTTCCCGACGCACGAATCGGCGGGACCGAACTACTGATGTCGCCGCAGGCGGCCGACCGCCTTGGCATCGTCAATCTGAGCCGGGCGCTGATGTGGAATCCCGCATCGCAGGCGGCGATGGACGCCGCCCTTGCGAGCAACGGGCTGGTGTCGACATCGATCCGGATCCGCCGGAGCTGGGATCCGCCGGATCCCGACGACACGATCGGCATGGCCCGCACCAAAGTGTTGCTGGGCGAGTTCACCTACCAGGTCAACGCAAACGGATCGGTGACCCAGGAGGCGGCCTGGCAGGCGGCCAACCTGCCGGGTGGTCGCCGACCGCTCGGTCTCGGGATCAACGCCCGCTGCCATCTCGTCATCGAGCCTGCGATCAGTGCGGCGCTTGCAGAGGTGGCGGCCACGGGGCTCGCGGGCACGATCGACGTGGGCAACACCAACACCGCCGGCGGCTGTCACAATCCGCGCTTCAACCGGCTGACACCGAGCGGCACACTCGGGTTCCTCTCACGGCACTCGTGGGCGGCAGCCATCGACATGAACACGGTCGGCTCGTGTCAAGGGTGTGCCCCGCCCGACTTCGCCACACGACCGGGCGGATGCACCACGGTGCAGATCTTCCGTAAGTACGGATTTGCCTGGGGAGGCAACTTCCTGACCCCTGACGGCATGCACTTCGAGTACGTCGGTGAGCGCCGTGACTTGCTCCCGTACCCGTCGAGATGGTGCCAGAACAGCGGCGCGGTTGCGCTCACTGATGCCGAAGCAGGCATCGACACGTTCTTCGCCGGCGACGGCATGGTCGTGGGCGAGGCCTGATGACCACCCGGTTCGTGATTCTCGGTGGTGGACCGGCCGGCAACATCGCCGCCACTACTGCGGCTCGTCTCGGTGCGCAGGTGACCATGATCGAACGTGACGTCGTCGGTGGCGCGGCACACCTTTGGGACTGCATCCCGTCGAAGTCGATGATCGCCACCGGGCGAGCCATCAGCCGTACCCGCGCCATCGGCGGCATGGGTCTCGCCAACGTCGACACTGCCGTCGATGTCGACACACTCACCAACCGCATCGAGTGGGTGAAGAACACGATGCGTGACAATACGACCCGGCTGCTCGAGAGCCAGGGCGTACGGATGGTGCGCGGCACCGGCCGGCTCACGAGTGCACACTCCGTCGCTGTCGAAACCGCCGACGGCGTCGAGACCATCGAGTTCGACGCAGCGCTCGTGGCGACCGGGTCGCGTCCGCGCATTCCCGAGTGGTGCGAGCCCGATGGCGATCGAATCCTCACCACGCGTGACTGCTATCCACCCAGGATCTTCCCCGAGAGCGTCACCGTTGTGGGCTCCGGCGTGACCGGCGTCGAGTTCGTCCACATGTTCTCGTCGTTCGGTGCCAAGGTGACCCTCGTGGTCAGTCGTCAGCAGGTGCTACCTGGCAAGGACCCCGAAGTCGCCGCGGTGCTCGAGGAGGAGTTCATGCGGCGCGGGGTGAAGCTGTTGATGGGCGCCAGGGCGGAGTCGATGGAGCGCACCGACGATGACGTCGTCGTGCACTGCGACGACGGTCGTTCGGTTCGCTCGACACATGCGGTGTTGGCCATCGGGTCGATCCCGAACACCGAGGACGTCGGCCTCGCCGCCGCCGGTGTCGATGTCGATCAGTGGGGCTACGTCGGCATCAACCAGCACTGCGTGACCAACGTGGACCACATCTATGCCGCCGGCGACATCAGCGGCAAGTTGCCGCTGTCGTCGGTGGCGTCGATGCAGGGCCGCAAGGTTGCCGAGCACGTGATGGGCGGTCAGACCCGCAGCCATCGGCACCTCGACTACGACAAGGCAGCGTCTGCGATCTTCACCGAGCCCGAGATCGCCGACGTCGGCCTCGCCGAGGCGGAGGCGTTCAGCTCCGGGCGCAAGATCCGCGTGACCAAAGTGCCGTTCTCGTCAACCGCCAAAGCAATGATCAACAACGACACGAAGGGGTTCGTCAAGATCATCTCCGACCCGGCGACGGGGGAGGTGCTCGGCGGATCGATCGTCGGGCGTCAAGCAGCCGAACTCATCTCGGTGATCGCCGTGGCGGTGACTGCGGGCCTGACCGTCACCGATCTCGCCGAAAGCATCCTCGTGCACCCCGCCCTCAGCGAAGCACTCTCCGAAGCCGCCGAATAGCCCCACGCGCGGCGAGGGAAGCGCCAGCGACGAGCCGCAGTCGGGCCGACCGGACGATCCCGACCACCGGATCGCGGTGAGGCCCGACTATTCAATGACGGCGAGGACGTCGCCACTGCCGACGGTGTCGCCGGCGGTGACCCTGATCTCCGTGACGGTGCCGGCCTTTTCGGCGTTGATCTGGTTCTCCATCTTCATCGCCTCGAGCACGACGATGCCTACGCCGACCTCGACCGCCTGGCCGACCTCCACGAGCACCTTCACGATCGTGCCCTGCATGGGCGCCTCGACTGACCCGGAGGCGACTCCGCCGCCCCCGCCGCTGCCCGAGCTGCGCTGCTTCTTCTTGGCTGCGGGTGCACCGGCGACCGCCATGGGCGTCTCGGGTACCCACATGTTGACGTCGAACCGCTTGCCGTTGACCTCAACGGTCGTGGAGCGCAACACCAGCGGTTCGGTGTCGGCGTCGGTCTCCGGCGTAGTTGCCTCGGCCTTGCCACCGATGCCCGTGAGATCGAGGGTCTGCTCGACCCACTTGGTCGAATGCTCGATCGCGACGAAGTCGGGATGGCGCAAGATGGCCAGGTCGGCGGGAATGGTGGTGGCGACACCTTCGACAACCAGTTCTTCCAGAGCTCGGATGGTGCGAGCGATGGCGACCTCACGGTTGCGGCCCCACACCACGAGCTTGCCGACGAGGTTGTCGTAGTACTGGCTGATTTCGTCGCCGGAGTGGTAACCGGAGTCGAATCGGACACCGAACCCGTCAGGTGCGACGAGCCGGGTGATCGGGCCGGGCGACGGAAGGAACTTGCCTTCGGCGACGTCCTCGGCGTTGATGCGGATCTCGATGGAATGGCCCCGCCGGGAGGCGTCGACCTCGGCCTGCGTCATCGGGAGTTCTTCGCCTGAGGCGACGCGGATCTGCCACTCGACGAGGTCGATGTCGGTGATCATCTCGCTGACGGGGTGCTCGACCTGCAGACGCGTGTTCATCTCGAGGAAGAAGAACTCGCCGTCCTGGAAGATGAACTCGACCGTGCCGGCGCCGTAGTAGCCGACCGCTTTGGCGGCCTTGACCGCAGCCTCGCCCATTGCTGTTTCGACACCATCGGGCAGCCCTGGCGCCGGCGCCTCTTCAACGAGTTTCTGGTGACGTCGTTGGGCCGAGCAGTCACGCGACGAGATCCACACGCAGTTGCCGTGCTTGTCGCCTACGAGCTGGATCTCGACGTGGCGCGGCCAGGTGAGATACCGCTCGACGTACACCTCGTCGCGCCCGAAGAAGCTCTTGGCTTCGCGCTGGGCGCTGGCCATTGCGTCGTCGACTTCGGCTTCGCTCTGGACGACCTTCATCCCGCGACCGCCGCCGCCGTATGCCGCCTTGATACAGACCGGCCAACCGAACTCGTTGCCGAACGCCTTGATCTCCTCGGGCCCCTTGGCGAACTCGGTGGTGCCGGGAACGATCGGCACATCACCGCGAATGGCTGCGAGGCGGCTCGACACCTTGTCGGACATCTCGTCCATCGCCGTTGGCGGCGGGCCGATGAACTCGACGCCCATTGCGGCGATCGCACGGGCGAAGTCGGCG
>DASQFE010000737.1:0-4217 GCA_035633295.1 Ilumatobacteraceae bacterium
GCGCGGTAGTCGTCGGCGTACTTCACGGCGAGTGCCCAGAAATGCGGTGGCGTCCACAGGAACATGGCGACGAAGAGCACCACCGGCGTCCACGACAGCGAGTCCTGCACGGCGGCCCAGCCGACCAACACGGGCACGGCGCCCGCAGCCCCGCCGATCACGATGTTCTGGCGGCTGGTGCGCTTGAGCCAGAGCGAATAGACGCCAACGTAGAACGCTGCGGCACTGAACGCGAGCACGGCCGAGAGCAGGTTCGCGCCGGCCCACAACACGATGAAGGCCAACACCTGCAAGGCGAGTGCGAACACGAGCGCATTGCGCGCCGGGATGATCCCGGTGACGAGCGGCCGACCGGCCGTGCGCTCCATGAGGGCGTCGATGTCGCGATCGATGTACATGTTGATCGCGTTGGCGCTACCGGCTGCGAGCGTCCCGCCGAGCAGCGTGATCGCCACGAGCGACCAGGCCGGCCATCCTTGCTCGGCGAGCACCATGGTGGGGACCGTGGTGATCAGGAGCAGTTCGATGATCCGCGGTTTGGTCAACGCAACGTACGCGCCGATCACCGTGGTTGGGGTGCGACGGTTGCCGTGGGCGATGCCGCCAGGCGCCAGCCGGGACGGGACGAGGGGACGACTACCGACGGCCATGACCCGATCATCGTAGAGCGACCGCTCCCGACAGGCCAACGCCGGTCCCGAGACTTCCGCCACCCCACTCCCCACCCCACAACCCGACAGCGATGAGCGAACGGACCGGATACCGGCTCTTCGCTCATCGCTCGGGGGTTGGAGGAGGCACACTGGGGGCATGCCGACGACGCTGGAGCCCACGGAGGTGATGGATCCCGATCTCGACGACCTCGTGATGATCGATCGTCCGTGGATCGTGCTGGTGTGGAACGACCCGGTGAACCTGATGAGCTATGTCACCTACGTGTTCCAGAAGCTGTTCGGCTACTCCAAGGAGAAGGCGACCGAGCTGATGCTCGACGTGCACGAGAAGGGTCGGGCCGTCGTGGCGTCGTGCGGGCGCGAAGAGGCCGAGATGCACGTGTTCCGGCTCCACGAACACAGCCTGTGGGCCACCATGGAACAAGATGGCCCGGCGTCGTAAGTTCGTCCCGCCGGTCGAGGCGGTCGACGGTGGCTGGAGAATCACGCTCGATGTCGACGAACGTCAGCTGCTCATCCGGCTGATGGGCGAACTCGAGGCGTTGCTGACCGGCGACGACGACAACGAGCTGCTCCTGCGCCTCTTCCCCATGGCCTATCCCGAGGATGAGGAAAAGGAAGCCGAGTATCAGCGCCTCATGCGTGAGGAATTGGTGACGAGCCGCCTCTCGGCGATCGAGTCGGTGAGAGCAACCCTCGATCCCGAACGCACCGAGCTGCTGTCCGAGGCCGAGACCATCGCCTTTCTCCAATCGACCAACGCAGTTCGCCTGGTCTTGGGCACGATGCTCGGCATCACCGACGACGAGTCGGCCGATGCCGCCGACGGGCGCACCACACCCGAGCACCAGCTGTACGACTTCCTCAGCTGGATCCTCGAGTGGACCGTGCGCTCGCTCTCGCCCGACTGAGGTTCCGCGTTCCGCCGGTCGGTTGCCGGCGCCGACTGGTGGGCTGTGAGCGGCAGTGGAAAATGGGCACTTCGGGGCGGACTACTCTCTCGCTTCTCTTGCGCTTCACGAGGCAGGGAAAAGGGGAAGCGGTTGGGCGTTTCAGTTCGAGTTCCCGATCGGGTGGTTGCCCGATCGTCGAGGATCCGGGGCCGGCTGTTCGACGCGCGGATCGCGCCGACAGCATTACTGATGGTCGTCGCCGTCGGTTCGATTGCGACGCTGGCGTTCGGTGACGCGTCGCAGCGGGCCGCAGCAATAGCGGTCGCGGCGATGTCGCCGGCAGCCATCGTCGACCTTCGCGAACGACGCCTCCCCGACCGGTGGGTCGCGTTCGCCGCCGGCGTTCTCGCGGCCACCACCTGGATGGCGTGGGTGTTCGGCCAGTTCGTCGACCTGTCCACCATGTTCGTCGGCGCCGCTGTCATGGCCGGCCCGATCCTCGTCCTGCACCTCATGTCGCCCTCGTCGATGGGGTTCGGTGACGTCAAAGCAGCCGTCGTGCTTGGCGCTGCAATCGGTTCGGTCGACTGGCAGCTGGCAGTCGTCGGCCTGATGCTGGCTGCGGGGCTCGCCGCAACCATCGGCATCGTCGGTCGCCTTCGAACGATCCCGTTCGGACCATTCCTCGTGCTGGGATCGGCGATCGTCCTCGCAGCCGACGCGGTCACGGGAGCGGCGCCATGACCGACGCCCGAGTCTCGGCGCCTGTCGATCAAGCCGGGCGCGGTTTCCAACCGGTGGCGCGCCGACGCAATCGAATTGCACTCGGCGTGCTCCTCGCGGCGATCGCCATCGGCGGAAACGTCTGGCTGTACTCGACGCTCAACCTCGCCGAGCCGGTTCTGCAGGTGGTTCGCGACGTGCCGGCCGGTGAACAGCTCACCTCCGACATGCTGCGCACCGTCGAAGTCGACGCCGACTCGACGGTCAACCTCGTCCCCGGTGACCAGCTCGACTCACTGGTGGGCAGCTACGCGAAGGTCCGACTCGTCTCGGGTTCCCTCGTCACCGCCGAGGCGCTGCAGTCGACGCCCCTCGTCAGCACCGGGAGCTCCGTCGTTGCCATCCAGGTCGGCGAGGGCACCTTGCCCATCGGCGTACGCGAACGGGCAGCGATCATGTTGGTGATTCCCAGCGAGGCCGGGCCGACCTCGATCGACGCCAGGGTGGTCGGGTTGCCCGTGGCGACGAGCTCGGCGCTCGGCTTCGAATCGCTGTCGGTGGAGGTCGACGCGGGCGACGCCGCAACGGTGGCCGCAGCCGACGACGTTCGCGTGGTGCTGGTGGAGCCGAGCGACGATCCCGCCGCCCAGCAGGACGGTGGACCATGACCATCATCGCCGTCATCGGCGACTGCACCACGACCACGTGCATCGCGCTGGCTGCGGGCTGGCCCGACGACGACGTGCTCGTGATCGAAGCCGATCCGTCGGGCGGGTCGCTCGCCGGCTGGCTCGACACGCCGAGTTCGCCGTCACTCGCCACGATCGTGGCGAACATCGGCAGCGGGGATGCATCCGACGGCTCGGTGCTGTCGACCGTGGCGGCCATGACGCACCTCAGCGCGTCCGGGATCCGTTTCGTGGCCGCTCCGCTGCGCGCGCTGCCGGCCCGCCGGGCGATCGAGGAGGCAGCAGCGGTCGTGGTCCCCGTACTTGCATCCAGTGATGTCGTGGTGTTCGCCGACCTCGGCCGTCGACAGCCTGGCGACATCCCGTCAGTCATCGTCGGGTCGGCCGCCACGACGCTCGTCGTGCACCGCCAGCATGCGGCGTCGGCCGCGGCGGAGGCGGTGCGGCTGGAACGGCTCGTCGAATCGGTCGAACGACTCGCCCCCGTTGCGCGCACACTGACGCTCGCCGTCATCGGCAGCGACCCGTTCGAGCCCGCCGAGATCGCCCAGCACGTCGAGACATCGGGTGCCCTCGCCGACGTGGTTACGCTCGCCGAAGATCCCCTCGCGGCGGCCGTGCTCGCCGGACGCTCCGGCGTGTCGGCCAATCGCCTCCGACGCCTCCCGCTGATGCGCTCGGCAGCGAGCGCTGCGTCTCGACTGGCGGTCGGATCGCAGATGGCGCCCGCCACACGGGGAGCGATGCCGTGAGCCTGAGCGAGCGCGTCGAAGGCGACGCCGACCAGTCACGCGCCACGGTGAGCCTCGTGACCGATCGGGTAGCGAGTCGACTCATCGAGGCCATCGAACACGACGACGCGCAGCGCTCGGCGCGACATACGCCGGGGTTGTCGCTCGCCGCCGACGAGCGACGTCAACAACTGCTGGTCGGTGCTTGGATCGGCGATGAGGTCGCCACCGTCAACGAGGAACGCCTCCACCGCGGCGAGCGACCGCTCTCGATCGGCCACGAACAGCATGTCCGCGCTCGGGTGGTCGCCGACCTCACCGGGGCCGGGCCGCTGGAGCCGTTCATCAGCGACCCTCGGGTCGAGGAGATCGATGTCAACGGGCCTGACTCCACCTGGGTCACCTACACCGACGGCCGCAAGATCGACGTTGGTTCGCTGTGGACGTCGGCGGCCGAGCTGACCAAGTTCCAGAAGCGGATGGCCCTGCGGATGACCGGCACCGGAG
>DASQFE010000738.1:0-11499 GCA_035633295.1 Ilumatobacteraceae bacterium
AGCTGATGACCGATCTGGGCTACTACACCGGCCCGATCGACGGCATCTGGAACCAGGAACTGACCGACGCCATCAAGGCGCTGCAACGTGACCTCGGCGTGCCGGAGACCGGTGTCTTCGACGCCGCCACGCTGCAGGCCATCTACGCCCAGGGCGTCACCTCTGGTTCCGCGACCACCACAACCGTCGCGCCGGCCACAACCGTCGCGCCGGCTACGACCGTCGCGCCCGCCCCCGAGACGACGGCACCGCCGGCCCCGGAGACGACGGCAGCGCCGACGACGCCGCCGCCGACCGTGCCGGAACCGGATCCGACGCAGCCGTCGTTGCAGGAGGCGCTCGTCGCCGACGGGCGATTCACTGGCTATCTTCGCCTGCTGCAGGCGGCGGGGTACCCCGACGACTTCGACCGCTTGGCGGCGTACACGCTTTTCGCCCCGACCGACGAAGCGCTTGTGGCAGCGGGAGTGGACGTCGAAGCGCTGATCGCCGCTGACACGCCCGAGGAGTTGTTCGCCCTTCTCGCCGGCACCGCCTCGGAGGGGCGTTTCACCGACGCCGACTTGCGCAATCCCGCCAACTCCCCGCTGGAGATGGTGGGCGGCGAATTCTTCGATCTCGTCATCGACGACGACGGCAGGTTGACGATCGACGGGTCGACCATCGAGTCGCCTGAGATCGTGGCGAAGAACGGCATCATTCACGCGATCAGTTCACTCGACCTCAGCTGACGCCAACCACGTAGTCTCGCGACCATGGCGAGACAGACGGCCGCGGTGTTCGATCTCGATCGGACGTTGATCACCTCGTCGTCGGCGACCGTGTTCCGCAAGCACCTTGCCGAGCACGGCCTCGGCGGCGGCTACGACCTGCCGCTCGTCGATGTCTTCACCCGGTTCTACGAGCAGTTCGGCGAAACCTGGCTGTTGATGCAACCGGCGCGGCTTGCCAGCCGGGCGTCGGCCGGATGGAGTACAGCGACGGTCGCTGCGGCGATGCAGGCCGCTGCTGACGAACTCGCCACGATGCTGCTCCCAAGCGCCGTGAAGGCGATCGAGGGACATCGCGCCGCCGGGCGGCTGCTCGTTATGGCCACCACGTCGCCGCGGCCATTCGTCGAACCGTTCGCGAAGCGCCTCGGCTTTGATGCCACTGTCGCCACCCGATGGGAACGAGAGGACCGCGCCGATGGCGAGGTGTTCACCGGACGGATTGACGGGGCCTTCGTGTGGGGACGCACCAAGGCCGACGCCATCGCCACCTGGGCGAGCGAGCACGGGGTCGACCTGTCCGACAGCTGGGCCTACAGCGACAGCTACTTCGATGCGTCGCTCCTCGCGTCGGTCGGTCATCCGGTTGCGGTGAACCCCGACACGCAGCTGCGCATCACGGCCACGATCCGCGGGTGGCCGGTGACGCATTTCGACCGTGCCGAAGGTGTCGCCAAGATCGCGGGTCGGGAACTCCAGGAGTGGGGTCGTCCGTTCGTACGGCCGCAGATCCTGGCCCCGAATGCCCGCATCGAGTTCGAGGGCATCGAGAACATCCCGTCGGCGGGTCCGGCCATCGTGGTGTTCAACCACCGCTCGTACTTCGACCCCGCCGTGATGGCGCTCGTGATCGCCAAGGCCGGTCGCAACGTCCGGGGCCTCGGCAAGAAAGAGGTGTTCGATGTTCCGCTCGTCGGTCGCCTGATGAAGGCATCCGGAGGAATCCGCGTCGACCGCGGCACCGGGTCGGACGAGCCGCTCGACGCCGCGATCGCCGCCGTCGAGGCCGGCGAACTCTTGATGATCGCTCCCGAAGGGACCATCCCGCGCGGCCTGGCGTTCTTCGATCCGGTGTTGAAGGGTCGCTGGGGCGCCGCCCGCATTGCCGCGGCGACAGGAGCACCCGTGATTCCGGTCGGGCTCTGGGGCACCGAGAAGGTGTGGCCGCGCAGCGCGCGGCTGCCGAAGCTGTCGCTCACCGATCGCCCGCTCGTGACTGCCACGGTCGGTCCCCCGGTGAAGCTGAACTACCGCAGCGCCGACGCCGACACCAAGAAGATCATGAAGGCGCTCAGCGCACTCCTTCCGCCGGAGGCTCGTGTGCGCCGTGCGCCGACTCCGGAGGAATTGGCGTTGACGTACCCGGCCGGATATCACGGTGACCCGGAGGCCGAGCTCCATCGCCGCCCCGGCACCGACACCTGACCACCCGCGACGAACGTACGACCGAACGATCCTGAGGACATCCATGGCCGAAACCCGAGAACGTGAGCAGCGCTTCAGTGACCGCATGTCCGATCACGAAGCGCTCATGTGGAACATCGAGAAGGACCCGTGGCTCAACCCGAGCGGGGCGGCGCTGACCATCCTGCAGGGCTCGATCAACGAGGAGCACTTCGGGCGAACGATGCGTCGAGCGGTCGCCAAGATGCCGCGCCTGTACGAGCGCGTGGTGCCCGGGCTCGGTCGCCTGGCCCCGCCGGCGTGGGTTCCCGACCCCGAGTTCGACCTCGACTATCACATGCGTCGGCTCCGGCTCCCGAAGCCGGGCACCGAGCGGCAGCTCTTCGATCTTGCGGCGCAGCTGTATCAGGAACCGCTCGATCGGACGCGGCCGCTGTGGCGCTTCGTCGTGATCGACGGTCTCAAGGGTGGGCGATCTGCGATCTGGTCGATCGTGCATCACGCCGTGGCCGACGGGATCGGCCAGCTGCGGATGGCCGAGATGTACCAGCAGCTCGGGCCGGACGATCCGCCACCCGACGACATCGACCTCGAAGTGATCGTCGCCGCGGCGGTGGAGTCGCACCACTCGAAGCAGCTGGGCGGCGACCTCACCGACGGGTTCGCCACCACCGTCGGTCAGTCACTTGCGCATCTCGTTCGTCGTGAACTCGGCGTGGTGCGTCGGGTGGCCGGTGAAGTGATCATCTGGCCGGCCGATCCGCAGCGGGCGCGCGACACGATCGACGGAGCGCTTGGCGTGCTGACGTCGACGGTCGGTGCACTCACCGGGTCGGGCAATGAGGTCGCCGGTGGGTCGCCGTTGTGGAGGAAGAGGTCGCGGCATCGCCATCTCGAGCACGCGTCGGTGCCGCTCGATGAGCTGAAGGCTGCAGCGAAGCGCCTCGACGTCACGATCAACGACGTCTTCTTGGCCGCCATGACTGACGGGGCAGTTCGCTATCACGCCGATCGTGGTGTCGAGGTCGATGCGTTCAACACGAGCTTCGTGTTGAGTACGCGCCACGACAGCGCGATCGGGGGCAACTCGTTCACGCCCGTGCCGGTCCAGGTGCCGGGCGGCGCGATGCCACTCTCCGAGCGGATCGCCGACATCCACGAGCGTCTGGCGGTGAAGCGGGAGTCGATGTCGACCGGCGGTGGCATGGGAGCGCTGTCGGGTGTTGCCAACCTGCTGCCCACCTCCGTGGTCACGAGCGCTGCTCGGGCAGCGGCCGGCAAGATCGACTTCGCCACGTCGAATCTTCGCGGCGCTCCGTTCACGTTGTATGTGTCCGGAGCACGTGTGCTCAGGATCGTGTCGATGGGCCCGGTTGCGGGCACCGCCTGCAACGCCACGGCGATGTCGTACGAGAACGGCTTCGACATCGGGCTCTTCATCGATACGACCGCAATCGATGCGCCGAGCGATTTCCGCGACGCCGTGCAGGCGTCACTCGACGACATCCTCTCGCTCTGACGCCCTATGGCACGGGCGCAGCAGATTAGACATCCTCGCCCGATCGGGGAACGCCCGCTCGACATCGTCGAGACCGACGTCTCTGCCCCGCAGCCGGGCGAAATCGCGATCGATGTGGCGGCCTGCGGAGTGTGCCGCACCGATCTGCAGTTGGTGGAGGGGGATCTCCCCGCGCGCCATTTGCCTATCGTTCCCGGTCACCAAGTGGTCGGCCGAGTTCGGGCTGTCGGTGCGGGCGTGGATCGCTGGATCGTCGGCGATCGGGTCGGCGTCGCCTGGCTGGCTGGGACGTGCGGTACATGCGCCGCCTGTCGCTCCGACGCCGAGAACCTCTGCGCGCACGCCGAGTTCACTGGGTGGGATCGCGACGGTGGATACGCCGAGACGATGACGGCGCGCGCCGACTTCGCGTTCGAGATTCCAGGCGGCTTCAGCGACGTCGAGGCAGCACCGTTGCTCTGCGGCGGGGTGATCGGGTACCGGTCGTTGAAGATCTCGGGAATCCGTCCCGGTGGGAGGCTCGGGCTGTACGGCTTCGGAGCGTCGGCCCTGTTGGCGATGCAGGTCGCGATCCATCGGGGGTGCGAGGTGTACGTGGCGACCCGGTCCGAATCGGAGCGACAGCGGGCGCTCGAGCTCGGTGCTGTGTGGGTCGGCCGCTACGACGATGCGCCGCCGGTTCCGCTTGATGCGGCCGTAACGTTCGCTCCGGTCGGCTCTGTCGTGGTCGCTGCGCTGCGGGCGATCCGACCCGGCGGCACGGTGGCGATCAATGCGATCCACCTCGACGAGATCCCGGCCTTCGACTACGACCTGCTGTGGCACGAGCGGGGGCTGCGCAGCGTGGCCAACTTCACTCGTCGTGATGCCGAGGAGTTCCTGGCGCTGGCGGTCGACATCCCCATCCGCACGGTCGTCGACGAGTACGGCCTGCTCGACGCAAACGCGGCGCTGTCGGCTGTCTCACACGGCGACGTGGGCGGGGCCGCGGTCCTGGTGATGGCCGCTGGGTAGGGTTCGACGATGCACGTGTCGGAGTTGTGGCGGTATCCCGTGAAGTCGATGGTCGGCGAGACCGTCGACGCGATCGAACTCGACCCACTCGGCGTCGTCGGCGATCGCACGTGGGCAGCCCGCGATCTCGAACGGGGTGGCATTCGCGGGGCGAAGAAGATCGGGACGCTGATGCGTCTCGCCGCACATGATCTTGGCGACGGTGACGTGGAGATCACCCTGCCCGACGGATCCACGGTGCGCACGAGCGAAGCCGACGTTCACGAACGCGTGAGTGCGGCCATCGATCATCCGGTGCGCCTCGAGCGACTGCGCTCGGCCGACGACCTCGAGCACTACCGTCGAGGCGCTCCCGACTCCGATGATGTCGTGGCCGAGTTACGGGGGATCTTCGGACGTGAGGCCGACGAGCCGTTCCCCGACTTCTCGATCTTCCCGCCGATCATCTCGGAGTTCGAATCGCCGCCGGGCACCTACTACGACGTGTTCCCGCTGATGGTGATGACCACGGCGGCACTTGCAGCGCTCGACCGAGCGCTGCCCGGCTCGAACGTCGACATCCGCCGATTCAGGCCCTCGCTGATGATCGACACGGGCGACGCTGGCGCCGATGCCTCAATCCCGGGCCACCCCGAGTTCGACTGGTGTGGCCGGCGGGCCACCGTCGGTTCGGCGACGATCGAGTTCGGCGCGCCATGCCCTCGCTGTGTGATGGTGACCCGCGAGATCAACGACGCGATCCCCGCCGACGGCTCGGTGCTGCGCCACATCGTTCGCGATCTCGATCAGAACCTCGGCGTGTATGCCACGATCGTCACGCCGGGCGCCGTCGCACTCGGCGACGCCCTGACGCTGCTCTGACCCGCTACGTCAGGGGCTGGCGACGAACGTGTTGAAGATCTGGTCGGCCGCTTCGAGGTCGCGTGGTTCCACTGCTTGGATCAATACCCGTGCGAGGTATGTCCCGTCGGCTGGCACCACGGCGACGACGAGCACGATGGCACCGATGCCACCGCAGTTCGACCACGTATCGATCGACCCCGCGTACAGGGCGTCGGCGTACGGGCTGCGCCCGTCGTAGGTACACGAGTCGGCGAAGTTGATTTCGTCGAGCGTCGAGTTGATGTCGTTGAGGTCGAGCGCACTCGTAGCTTCGATGATGACGCCCGGCGTCCCGAAGGTGTCGGTGAATTCAGCGAGGTTGGGTGCTGCGTAGAGGCTCGGCCCGAAGTCGGGGTTCGGTGCCCCGTTGATGTCGGCCCATTCGACCGGTACATCGGTGCTGATCGAGCCGCTGTCGTCGGAGATGTTGACGTACTCGGTGTAGGTGTCGGTCGCGGCGGCGGGATCATCGTTGACGATCGCATCCTCGAAGGTCTGAGCGAACGAGAACGACAATGCCAACGGATCGCCGTTGAGTTGCCCCTCGTAGACCTCCTCGGTCGAGAAGCGCAGCACCTCGAGACTCATGGTGGCGTCGGCGCCCTGGGTGCGAATGATGTCGCAGTAGTCGCTCATCGTGCCGTCGAGGGCCAGGTCGAGGCCTTCCAGGCGGGTGATGATGTCGCCCGGCAGGATGCCGGCGGTGTCGGCCGGGGAGCCACTCTCGACGCTGGCCACCCAGATGCCGTTGATGCCCTGCTCCTCGTCGAGCACCGCTTCGCCGTTGATGCCGATCGACTCGACGTTGTTGCCAGCGGCGAGCTCCTCGATGATCGGACGGGCGTCGGCGGCGGCGATTGCATAGTTCTGGTCGCTTTCGTCGATGCCCGAGTAGTTGACGCCGACGATCTGGCCCTCGGTGTCGACCAGCGGGCCGCCCGAGTTGCCACCGCGAATGCGTGCGTCGTGCTCGAGGACCTCGTCAACCGACGCCCAACTCGTCTCGCCACTCGCGGTCGTGGAGCTGATGATGCCGCGGGTGAGGGTGTAGTCGACCTCGTCGATCGTGTTCGCGTCGCTGGCCGGATAACCGGCGGCATAGACTTCGAGCCCGGTGGTCACCTCGCCCTCGTAGTACGACAGCGGCGTGTACCCGGAACCCTCGAGTTGGATCACTGCAAGGTCGGAACACTCGCTGACGCCGAGGATCTTTGCGTTCACGGGTTCGTCCTCACCGGGCACCGTGACCTGCAACAGCGCGGCGCCGGTGACGACGTGGTTGTTCGTGACGACGATTCCGTCTTCGGAGATGATCGCCCCGGTTCCCACGCCGGCGGAGTTTCGTTGTTCGCCGACTTCCGGATCGACGAAAGTCCCTTGGGCCAGGATTTTGACGACGGATTGCTCGACGTCGGCGATGTCGAATGTGGTTGCCTCGGTGGTCGACGGTTCCGTCGATTCGGTGGTTGCTTCGGTGGTTGCTTCGACGGCGGTGGAGGGATCACTCGACGACGAATCACCGCCCCCACAGGAAGCCACAGCCACGGCGGCGACAACAAGCAACACAGCAATGGGCTTCATGGATCCTCCGGGGTTTGGTGTGAGAAGCGATACTACTCAAAGCGGTACTTCGTGTGAGGGACGAACGGCAAGTCTCTGGCGTCTCGCGACCGTGCGCGGAGCGGTTTGTTCGGACGCCATTGGGCTCGGCATCATCAGCCTCGTGAACCAGCGACCCCTGAGTTTCGAACCGTGCCCGACCTCGCACCGAGTTGAGATAGTTCAAGCGGCGAAGGGGTGCGATCGGGCGGCGATGAGGGGGCCGCGACGAACGACCACGGTGCCTTCGGGGAACGACGAGCAGACCTCGTGGATCATGTCGAGGTGTTCGGCGATGATCGAGTCGACCATGGTGTCGATGTCGTCGTACTCGTCGATGGCGAGGAAGCCGTCGTGGCCGGCGGCGTTCGCGCGGTCGACGGCGGTCTGCTCGAGGAGGTCGATCCAACCGCCGCGATCGAGCCAGTCGTACACGGCATCACGGAGGTCGGCCTTGGTGACCCCCGGACGGTTGACGACCATCGCTGTGGTCGTTGCGAATCCGCTCGCCAGGCCAGGGAAGCCGCGGTTGCAGCCGCACCGTTCGCCCGACGCACACTCGGTGGCCACCGGCGTGACCAGTTCGCCTTCGACGGTCCAGGAGTAGTCGCTGTCGACGGCTCCCTGGAGATCATTTGTTGCGATCAGTACCAACATCGTTTCATCCTCCGATTCTCGTAGCTGTCGACCAGCGTGACGCGGGGGTGTCACAGGGTTGACGGGGGAGGGGGCACTCGATCGCGCGACGTGGCGTCAGTCGAGGCCGGCGTTCGAGCGGAACTCCTCGCGCGTGTTCGTGTGCGGGAACGGCTCCGCAGGCTCTGGCAGGCCGAGCGCCGCGCACAGCGGCCCCCAGCCGTCGCCGGGTTGGTACTCGAAGAGCCGTTCGGGTGCGATCTCGGCGCGCACCGCAGCATTGTGCGCTTCGTACGCAGCCATCACGCCATCGGCGTCGTCCACTGGAACACCGAGGTTGCGCTCGAACATGGCACGGATCATCGCCCTGTGCCGTTGGCTGTCGTCGGCCGCATCGCTCGCCGGACGTTGCGTCGAGGGAAAGATGGTGGAGCTGGCGCTGTCCCACCACACCTGTGCCGATGAGCGAGTCGACAGCAGCACCGGTACGTCGGGGAACGCCGATGTCAGTTCTCGCCAGACAGCCGCACCGGGATAGTCGACGATGGCGCAGTATCCGCCGAGCAGTGCTGGGAAGTCGACGGGTTCGTCGTGCATCGCGGCGTCCCAGACAGCAACTTCGTCAGGGTGCGCGAACACCTCGAACATGTGATGGCAGGTGCCACCGAGCAGCTGTTCGAGCGCGAGCTTGAGCGACAGTGTGCCGGTGCGGCCGAGGCCAACGCCGACCAGTTGGATCGTCATGCGCCAATCATGGCGCATCTGTGACTCAGTTGGTGGAGGCGGCGTCCTTCACGGCGTCGGCAGCATCGTCGGCAGCATCGCTGACGGTGTCGGCTGCATTCTTGACTGCATCGGCGGCCTTGTCGGCGGCAGGCGCGACCTTGTCTTTGGCCTGCTGGGCGAAGGTGCTCGCTGATGAAGTGGCCTTGCTGGCCCCGGTCTTCGCGCTGTTGCTGCGGAACGCAGCAGCTGCGGCGGCGGCCGCGCCGATGATGGCAATGATCAGGAGGAGTTTCTTCATGACTACGACCGTACCGCTGCGACCCGCCGCCTCCAACCGTGACGAAACGTCACGTTTGACCCGGCACCGTGTGACGGGTCAGAGGACGAAGCGCATGGCGCTGACGAGGGCGCCGGGGAGTCGGGCGCTGCTGGTGGAGCGTTCGCCGTAGCTTGCGGCGTCGAGCAGCACCTCGGCGGTGTCGGTCAGGCCCTCGAGGTGGTCGCCGAGCAGGTGATACGCGGTGTCGTCGAAGCGCAGCACGTTGACCGGTGCGACGATCTCGCCCTCGTCCATCCAGAACGTCGCGAAGCGGGTCATCCCGGTGGTGCGACATGCGGACTGGTCGGAGAAGTTGGTGTACCAGAGGTTGCCGACGAAGAGTCCGGTGCCGAGGGCCTCGTTCACCGAGTCGGCCGCCAATTGGCCAGGGGTGACCGCGATCGACAGCGGGTACTCGCCGCCCGTGGCGCCATTGGTGGGCACGCCGTACTCCTGGGCCGACCGTGGTGACACGAGCGTTTGGGCGTAGACGCCGTCGACGATCAACGGCACCGAGTCGGGTCGGATGAATCCTGCTGACTGGAAGTTGGCCGCGACCCCGTTGGCTGTGTCCTCGCTGATCGACACGAGCGGTGAGAGCTTGACGTCGTCGACGAGCATCCTCAAGAGCGGCGTCTGGCGGGTCTCGTGGGCCCGGAGCCCGAATGCTCCGTAGTACGACAAGAGCTGGAGGAGTTCCTCCATGGCTCGTGGGGCGAGATACGTGCGGTAGTCGCCGGGCGACAGGCTGATCGGATCGCGTTCGAGCGCAACCAGCTGACGGGCCGACCAGTCGACCTTGGTGGCGAAGGCGTCGTCGTTCCAGTCGAAGCCGGCGTAGATGTTCTTCGCGGCTTTGTCGGCACGGAGGTAGAAGCACCAGTCGAGGTTGAACGTCGACGACTCGAACCAGTTGCGCTGCCCGAGGCTGTTGGCGAACCCCTCGAACATGTCGCCCGAGGCGTAGATCCCCACGAGGTCGCGCCCGTTACTCGCCTCACGGATGTCGGCGAGGGCAGCGTCGGGTTCGGGGATCGACCCGCGCTCGATCCGCTCGGTCGACGTGGGCTCGGTGTTGTAGAGCAGGAACGGGTCGTCGGCCACCAGGCGACGCTGGTCACGTAGCTGTACGAGCAAGGCGCTCAGGCGGGCGTCATCGACCGACCGGATGCCCGAGAGCCGGGTGCTGCCGCCGACGTGACGTCGCCCTTCGATCAGGTCGACAGTCAGCTTGCGCTGGTCGACGCTGCCGGCCTGGCGAACGTCGCCGTTGTTGAGGCGGATGAAGTCGGTGCGCTCACCTGCCACGTTGGCGAGCAGCACCTCGTCGCCGACGAGGGATGCGGTCGCCGCCGTGACGAGTTCGTTGAAATAGGCCTGGTCATCGACGCGGTTGCCGATGGGGTCGTGGCTGCTCACGCCTCGCCTCCGAACACCTCGATGTTCGAGAACCTGCAGGCGGGCGAGGCGTGTCCGGTACCGATGACCTGGTTCAGTTCGCCCTTGCCGCAGTTCGGCGTACCCATCACCGTGAAGCTGTCACGGTTGGCGACCCCGCTCAAGCTGCGCCAGAAGGTGGAGGAGATGCCGCGGTAGCCCGGGTTGCGCACGGCGCCGACGATCTCGCCGTTCTCGATGCGCTGGCCGTACTCGCAACCGAACTGGAACTTGTTGCGGCTGTCGTCGATCGACCACGAGTTGTTCGTGTGCAGGTAGACGCCGTCTTCGATCGAGGAGATCAGCTCGTCGACGGTCGACTCGCCCGGCTCCACGTTGAGGTTGGCCATCCGGTCGATCGGCGGGCGGTTCCACGTTTGCGCACGCGAGTTGGCCACGCCGGGCAATCCGCTGCGCTCCTGCGACACCGCGCCGCCGAGGCCGCGCACGAGGATGCCGTTCTCGATGAGGTGCTGACGCTCGGCCGGTGTTCCGTCGTCGTCGAATCCGTACGAGGCGAGCTGGCCCGGCACTGTCGGGTCGAACGTGACGTTGAGCAGTTCGGAGCCGTACTGGTACGAACCGAACATCTCGGGGGTGACGAAGCTGGTGCCGGCGTAGTTGCGCTCGTCGCCGAGGATGCGGTCGAGCTCCAGCGGGTGGCCGATCGACTCGTGGATCTGCAGGATCATCTGATCGGGGGCGAGCAGGGCGTCCATGACCCCGGTGGGGCAGTTGGGGGCGGTCAACAGTTCGAGCGCCTGTTCGGCCACCTTCGAAGCGGCGTCGCCGAAGCCGAACCGCCCGAGCACTTCGGCGCCACCCTGGCCGCAGAATGCGTGACCACCGAACGTGCGGGTCTGGGTATTGGTGCCCTCGTTCGAGGTGGCGTGCAGGCTCGGATACACGAACCGGAAGCGCTGTTCGATGCGTCCGGAGTCGCCGCTGCGAGAGGTGGTGATGAGGAGCTGGTCGACGTCTCGGCGCACGAGCGAGGAGCCCCAGTTGACGATGCGCTCGTCGATCCCGAGCAGCCGCGACTGCTGGTGCAGGAGTTCGAGTCGGTCGTTCAAGGGCAGGGTGTCCCACGTGACCTCGACCGGAGAGGTGTAGGTGCCCGAGGCGTGGCTGGAGGGTGCAGCGGTAGAGACCATCGCACCGGCTGTCACACCGGCCCAGTAGCGGGCGCGCTC
>DASQFE010000739.1:0-2602 GCA_035633295.1 Ilumatobacteraceae bacterium
CGACGCCGACGGCTACTGCCGGATTCCGAACCAGGCCAACGTGGGTATCACCGCCGGTCCGGCATTCGCCGCCCTCGGCGTCTGCGCGGCCCCCGTCAGGGCTCGCAGCAGCGGGAAGCCAGCTGCGTTCGAGATCGCCCAGAGCGACGCTGCGGCGTACTTCGACTGGTACCGGATCGAAACCGAGCGGGCCTACACCCGTCCGCAGGCCGAGGTCACGGGAAATGCCTCCGACGGATTCGAGCGGCGGGCTGCGGGCCTCGGCGGCATGTGGGAGGGCGTGCGTTACCAGTTCTACGAGTCAGCCGATGGGCACGTGTTGTTGATGGCCAGCGAGCAGGCGTTCTGGCGCAACTTCTGCGACGGCATCGGTCGCCTCGACCTGTTCGAGCGGTGGCCCGGGGCCACCTATGCAGATCACGCTCGGGGCAACAGCGAACTGCAGGCCGAGTTGCGCGACATCTTCCTCACGCGCACCACCGAGCAGTGGATGGCGTTCGCCGATGAGCACAACACCACCATCTCGCCGGTCAACACGTCGGCCACCCTGCCGGCCGATCCGCAGTTCCAGGACCGGCTGCACTGGGTGGGCGCCAACGAGCTGGGGTGCGAACAGCTGGCGTTCCCGCTGCACATGACCGACGGCAGCTAGCGGGCGTCATACAACGTTCAGGCGATCCCAGCCATCGGGGTTAGCATATGCCCATGGCCCGACGTGAAGTTCTTGTCCAGCTCGACGACGACCTCGTCGCACGACTCGACGAGCTCGCAGCGCAGCTCGGAACGAACCGCTCCGAACTGCTCCGCCGGGGCGCCACAGCAGTGATCACCGCCGAAGAACTCGCAACAGCAGACCGAGAACTCATCGCTGGGTACCAGCGTCAGCCACCCGACCCCGCACTCGTACAGTCGGCGCGACGCCTCGCCGCGCGGACTGCGCCCGCGTGGTAGCTCGCAACGACATCATCTGGGCCGACCTCGGGCCTCCCGCAGGACGCCGCCCAGTCTGCGTGCTCACCCGTGACGCAGCCATCGCAGTGTTGACCTCGGTCACCTGCGCACCGATCACCCGGACAATCCGTGGGATCCGCACCGAGGTCGAGGTTGGTCCCGAGCAAGGGCTACCCGAACGTTGCGTCATCAATTGCGACAACGTCATCACCGTACCGATCGAAGATCTCGATGCTGAACGAGTCGGTGGCCTCGATGAAGTCACACGGGCCGCACTCGACATCGCGCTGAGGTTCGCGTTGGACATCGTCTACTGAGTGCCCGCGGCGGCCACAGTATCGAGCACTCGTGGCGCACAATTCGCCGGTACGCGAGCGGGCGGCCGATGGAATCGGTTGAGCGAAGCGTGCGCCTGATCCGTCCACCTCGGGGGCGATCACGCCGAGATCTTCGGTGCGTACTTGCGCTGGGCGGCCTGCTTGGACACGCCGAGCATCGCTCCAATCTCAGACCAGGAACGATCCGCGTTGCGTGCATCGCGGATGGCGTCGAGCAGGGCAGTGTCGACGTCGTCTCGCTGTTCCACGAGTTCTGCGATGGTCCGAAGCGCTGCCGTGTTCGCCTCGATGAGATCGCCGGCGTCGGCGGCCCAGCGCTCGAGGGCGTCGACTCGTTGTGCGCGTGTCGTCGTCATGGGGTCCACCATCCTTTCAGGAACTTGGATCGAGCAGGCTTCGCATGGATGATCGCAACGCCGTGGGAATCATCGACAACACAAACCCCAGCGGCTCACCGTTCGCAGCCGGTCCGATGAACAACGTGACGTCGGGATCGTTGGTCTCGAAGCCTCGCCAGTGGTGTCGCAGTGCGTGGAGCATGTCGTCGTCGCAGACACCGTGCTTGCGGACGCTCACCTCGATGTCCACCCGTTGAGGCTACGCATCGGACCACCCGACGTCAACATGTGTTGACGTCGGGAGCGGATGTGTTTCGATGGGCCCACACATCGCTCCGGCGGTGCGGCGCGATCGGCAGGGAACGAGGCCGGCATTACCGGGTGGCCTCGGGATCGGCGCCGGGGTCTCCTTTGATTCGCCTTTAAGTCGCATGATGCTCACGAGATGGGCGCGGATCTGTCAACCGGGTTGGTGCAACGAAGAGCGGGCCCTCAATGAGAATCGATTCGTACCACCCAAATGAGATTCGCAGGTCAGGCCACGCGACTCAGCGCCACGCTCCGAGGCGCGTCCGGTTGGCGTCCCCCTATCGGACATCACGAGAGACCGTGCTCCAGGGCTCAAGACCTGTCCCCAACGGCAGATCGGCAACGCGGCGGACCCGAGACGTCATGAAAGCTCTGCGTGCGGCATTTGTGGACACCACTCGGACGAGAGCGCTTTCCACGACCGCGTGAGGAGTTCGGTCAGGAGGCGGGGCCATCGACGGGACGGGTCTCGTTCGGGGAAGAGCCCGAGTATGCGTCGGGGTGCTGGCAGCGGGCGCCGTAGCTCGATCCACAGTTGCGCTGCGGTGAGAACGGTGCGGGAGCGCCGGACGCGACGAGGTCGGTGTGTACCCGGACAATGGCCGCCAGCCGTTCGCGTGTGAGGTGGCTCTGGCGGTGCACCTTTACGACGCCCGCTCGACCGTA
>DASQFE010000740.1:0-2974 GCA_035633295.1 Ilumatobacteraceae bacterium
TGGTGCGCGACCAGACCCAGTGGATGCTCGACATCCTCGACGATCCGATGCGCACGGGCGTCGCCGTGGTGACCACGCCCGAAGAGATGCCGGTGACCGAGACGATCGATTTGCTCGGTCGGCTTCGCGCCGAGACCGGCGCCCACGCCAGCGCGGTGATCGCCAACCGGGTACTACCCGCCATGTTCAACCGACGCGAGCAGGCGATCGTCGACCGGCTCGACGATGCACTGCCGCTGCTCGTCGACGCCGCCGGCCCAGCGGTGACCACCGTCGTCGACGCCGCCCGACTCACCGAGATGCGGCGCAGCACCGGAGCCGACCACCTCGACCGCTTGCGGCGCTGGCTGCGCACGAGCGGCGAGGTCGCCGATGGACTCCCCATCATCACCGTTCCCGAACTGTTCTCGCGTGGATCCGGACCACGAGTGGTCTCGCTCGTTGCCGAGGCGCTCACCGATGAGCTCGATCCTGAGCCGTCGACTCCGAGAGGTCGTCGTGGCTGAACTCGACAATCTGCTCGCCAGCCGCGAGATGATCCTCGTCGCCGGTTCCGGCGGTGTCGGCAAGACGACGATCGCGGCAGCCCTCGGCATCGCTGCGGCGCAGCGTCAGAAGGCCCGCGTGCTGGTGATGACGGTCGACCCTGCACGCCGTCTTGCCACGGCACTCGGGCTCGACGAGTTCGGCAACACGCCAGTGCAGATCGACCCGAAGGCATTCGTGGATGCCGGCGTCAAGGTGCGTGGTGAAGTGTGGGTCGCGATGCTCGACACCAAGGCTGGGTGGGACGAGTTGATCACCCGCCATGCTCCCGACGACGCAACTCGCGAGGCCGTGCTCGCCAACCCGCTGTACGAGAACATCACCAGCCGCTTCGTGCATAGCCACGAGTACCTGGCGATGGAGCAACTCCACGACCTCCACGCCCGCGGAGAGTTCGATCTCGTGATCGTCGACACGCCACCGTCGCGCAATGCACTGTCGATCCTCGACGCCCCGAACCGCATGATCGAGTTCTTCGGGAGCCGCCTGCTGCGATGGCTCACCGTGCCGTACCGGTCGCGTCTGTTCACGATCGCCTCCAAGCCGTTCTATCAAGTGGCGGATCGAGTGCTCGGGTCACGATTCCTCCAGGACATCGCCGACTTCTTCGTGCTGTTCCAGGCAATGGAGAGTGGATTCGTGCGCCGGGCGAAGGAGGTCGAGTCGCTCCTGCGCGACCCCCGCACCGCCTTCGTCGTGGTGACGACCCTCGAAACCGCACCCAGCTACGAGTCCCGTTATCTGGCGCGATCACTCGTCGAGCGGGGGATGTCGCTCGGCGCCATCGTCGCCAATCGTGTCCTCCCACCGGCCCTCGCAAGTGCGGCCGCCGCTGAGAGTGCAGCAGCGCTCCTCGAACGTGCCGACGGTGCGCTCGCCGATGCCGTGGCGGGCGAGCTGGACGTGCCGCGCAAACAGGTCAGTGCCGTCCTCACACAGATCGCCGCACGGTTCGACGACGTCGCCCTGGTGGCAGCCCGCGAGTCGGATCGTCGGTCCGAACTCGCCGACCTGGCCCCGGTACTGCTGACTGTGCCGTGGCTGGCGGGAGACATCCACGACCTCGCCGGGCTCGACTCGCTCGCAGGTCACCTGCGCGCCGGCGAATGATCAGGCAGAATCAAGGGTGATGACCTCCCTCGCCGAACTGGCCCGCGAGCACACGACGCTCGACCGTGACGACATCGACCACCTGCATCGACTGACTGCGGAATGGGCGTTCCTCGCCGATCTGTGCTTCGCCGACCTGCTGCTCTATGTCCGATCGAGCGGTGGGAAGTGGCTGATCGTCGACCAGGTGCGACCGGCCACGAATCAGACGATGTACGCCACCGACTACGTCGGGTCGTGGGCCGATGGCGATGAGGCGGAACTGATCGAACGGGCAGCCTCGACAGGGCAGCGGGTCGAAGGTGCGATCGAGATCGACGGAGGTGGCGACGAGATCAACCATGCCCGCATGCTGGCGATGAATGTGCGCCGCGATGGCGAGATCATTGCGGTGTTCTCGAAGGAGTGGAAGGTCAGAGCGGGTCGACCCCTCGGCGAACTCGAACGCAACTACTCGTTCATCTTCGAGGAGTTCGCCCAGATGATCGAGGTCGGCACGTTTCCGTTCCCCGGCCGGGTTGCCGACTCGAGCGCCGCCCCGCGGGTGGGTGACGGCGTCTTGACGCTCGACGCCACCGGCACGGTCACTTACGTGTCGCCCAACGCGAACTCGGCGCTTCACCGTGTGGGAATCCAAGCCAACCCGGTCGGGATGCGTCTTGCCGAACTCGGATTCCACGATGGCCCGGTCCGCCAGGCCTTCGAGCGACGTGAACCGATCGTCGAGGAGTTCGAACAGGGCGCTGACGTCACGTTGCTGTGTCGATGCGTCCCGGTGATCGCAACGACGGAGTCGGGCACCGAGATCGCCGGCGGTCTGCT
The DNA here is from genome assembly GCA_035633295.1 of Ilumatobacteraceae bacterium. Taxonomy (GTDB): domain Bacteria; phylum Actinomycetota; class Acidimicrobiia; order Acidimicrobiales; family Ilumatobacteraceae; genus Sva-07. The sequence continues at coordinate 2,479 of DASQFE010000740.1, forward strand.
GCTCGTGCGTGACGTGACCGAGCTTCGCAAGCGTGATCGTCTGCTGCTCAGCAAGGACGCCACGATTCGTGAGATCCATCACCGGGTCAAGAACAACCTGCAGACGATCTCGTCGCTGTTACGCCTCCAGTCGAGGCGCCTCACGAATCCGGAGGCGAAGGCGGCGGTCGAGGAGTCGGTGCGCCGGATCCGAACGATTGCGCTCGTCCACGAATCGTTGTCGCGCGAGCCGGGCGAGGACATTGCCTTCATCGAGATCGTCAGGCCGTTGCTGCGCCTCGCCGAGGAGAGCCTGCAGTCACCCGACCGGCCGGTGCGGTTCACCGTGGCCGGCGACGGCGGGCGAATCCCGGCCAACACGGCCACGCCGCTGTCGGTCGTGCTCACCGAGTTGTTGCAGAACGCTGTCGACCACGGGTTCCCCGAGGGCAGTGGTGGTGGCGACGTCAACGTGGCGCTGAGCCACCTCGATGGACGTCTGACGGTGCGGGTGGTC
>DASQFE010000741.1:0-1773 GCA_035633295.1 Ilumatobacteraceae bacterium
TTCCCCCGCATCGATGTGTACGGAGGGAACATCGATCGGGTTGCAAGCGTTGTCTTGCACATGGCAACAGCAACATGGAATGGCACGATCATCGCTCAGTCCGATGACACCGTCGTCGTCGAGAGCAACCACTACTTTCCCATCGACTCCGTGACCAAGGGCGTCCTGGTCGAGAGCGACCACACCTCGGTCTGCCCTTGGAAGGGGACCGCGAGCTACTACTCACTGGAGGTCGACGGACAGCGCAACCCTGACGCAGTGTGGTACTACCCGGAGCCGAAGGCGGCGGCCGCCGAGATCGAAGGGCGCGTTGCGTTTTGGCGTGGCGTGGTTGTCACCACCTGACGCACCCACCGACCCACCGCCCGCCCGCCCGCTGGAATCGGAGGCGAGCGGGGTCGGGTGCTTGACTGGCGCGATGACTGCCGAGGCCAATGCGCTGACCGAATCCGTTCGCATCGAAACCGAGTCGACAGACGTCGGCGACATCGCCGTGATCATCGTCGACAACCCACCTGTCAACGCGCTGAGCTGGCATGTGCGCCAGGGGCTGTTCGACGGACTGGCCACGGCGGTCGAGAGCGGTGCGAAGGGTGTTGTCGTGATCTGCGACGGACGTACGTTCATCGCCGGCGCCGACATCACCGAGTTCGGCGGTGGCGCGCAGCAGGCCGTCGGGCTCCACGAAGTGCAGGCCGCCATGGAGGACGCACCGATCCCGGTGATCGCCGCAATCCACGGCACCGCACTCGGTGGCGGACTCGAGACCGCCCTGGCGGCTCACTACCGCGTCGCTGTGTCGTCGGCGAAGCTCGGCCTCCCCGAGGTGAACCTCGGCCTGCTCCCCGGCGGCGGCGGCACCCAACGGCTCCCCCGCCTGACCGGTGTGCCCAAGGCACTGGAAGTGATGACCTCGGGCCGCCACATCCCGAGCGCCGAAGCACTGGAGTCGGGGCTCGTCGACGATGTGGTCGACGGCGACCTGGCGGCACTGCGCAACGCCGCGGTCGCCTTCGCCACGAAGGCGGTCGAGGAGAACCTGCCGCTGCTGCGGGTCCGCGATCGCAACGACAAGGTCGCCGAGGCGAAGGGCAACACCGAGTTGTTCGCCGCGTTCCGGGCCTCGATCGCCAAGAAGTCGCGGGGCTTCCTCGCCCCGGAGTACATCATCCAGTGCATCGAGGCTGCTGCGAACCTGCCGTTCGAGGAGGGCATCAAGGTCGAGGGGCGACTCTTCATGGAGCTCGTGACCGGCCCGCAGTCCGGCGCGCAGCGCTACGCGTTCTTCGCCGAGCGCGCCGCCAACAAGATCCCCGACATCGCCAAGGACACGCCGCTGATCGACGTGGAGAAGTGCGGCGTGCTCGGCGCCGGAACGATGGGCGGCGGCATCGCCATGAACTTCGCCAACGTCGGCATCCCGGTGACGATCGTCGAGCGCGACCAGGCTGCCCTCGATCGCGGACTCGCGGTGGTCCGCAGGAACTACGAGCGCTCGGCATCACGCGGGTCGATCCCGGCCGAAGCCGTCGAGCAGCGGATGGCGCTGATCACCGGCTCCACCGACAAGGCCGACTTCGCCGACTGCGACATGGTGATCGAGGCCGTGTTCGAGGACATGGACCTCAAGAAGACAATCTTCCGGGAGCTCGACGAGATCTGCAAGCCGGGAGCGATCCTCGCATCGAACACGTCAGCGCTCGACATCAACGAGATCGCGTCGGTCACCTCTCGGCCCGAGAGCGTGATCGGCATGCACTTCTTCTCCCCCGC
>DASQFE010000742.1:0-2506 GCA_035633295.1 Ilumatobacteraceae bacterium
TGGCCGCACCCGGCCTTCAGGCACGGCGGAGCAAGAGGTCGGCAACCAGTCCGGTCCAACCAGTCTGGTGCGAGGCGCCGAGCCCGGCGCCCGAGTCGCCGTGGAAATACTCGTGGAATGGCACCATTGCGTGCCACTGCGGGTCGCTGTGGAACTTCTGGTACTGACCGTGCACCGGTCGGCGGCCGTCGTCGCCAGATCGGAAGGTCGCGACCAGTCGGTCGGCAATCTCACTTGCGACTTCGGGGAGCGTGCGCTGCACACCGCTGCCGACCGGATGCTCGACACTGAAGTCGTCGCCGAAGAAACGACCGTAGGCACGAAGCGCGTCGACGACGAGCGCGTTGACGGGGAACCACACCGGGCCCCGCCAGTTGGAGTTGCCGCCGAACAGGCCCGTCGTGCCCTCGCCGGGGGCGTAGTCGACGCTCAACTGCATCCCGGCCAACTCGATCATGAACGGGTGTTCGCGATGCATCGCTGAAACCGATCGGACACCGAACGGCGAGAGCATTTCCGACTCGTCGAGTAACCGCTCGAGCAGCCGCCCCAGCCGGTCAGGGCCGACGAGCGCGAGCAACATGCCCGTGGATCCATCGCGTACGTGCGACTGGCCAATGTGGTGCGCGAAGTGGGGCTTGTGCTCGATGAACCATGCGAGCTGTGCAGCGAACCGAGGCAGCCTCTTCAAGGTGTCGGCACCGAGCGTGGTCACCGCACACATCGGCAGGAGCCCGACCATCGAGCGCACACGCAACGGAGTCCGATCGTTGCCGAGCCGCAGTACGTCGTAGTAGAAGCCGTCCTCGTCGTCCCACAGGCCCCGCTCGTGGATCGCGGTGGCGATGTAGGCGAAGTGCTCGAGGAACTTCGTACACATGTCTTCGTACGCAGGCGAGCGATCAGTGAGCACGAGTGCGATCTCGAGCATGTTCAGTGAGTACAACGCCATCCACCCCGTTGCGTCTGACTGCTCGAGCCGCCCATCCACGGGGAGTGGTGCCGAACGATCGATCGGACCGATGTTGTCCATCCCGAGGAATCCACCCTCGAAGACATTGTCACCGCCAGCGTCCTTCCGATTGACCCACCACGTGAAGTTGAGGAGCAGCTTGTGGAAGATTCGCTCGAGAAAGACCAGGTCAGGGGTGCCCGTGCGCTCGGCATCGATGGCGAACACCCGCAACGCGGCCCACGCGTGCACAGGCGGGTTGACGTCGCCGAACGCCCACTCGTACGCAGGCAGCTGACCGTTGGGGTGCATGTACCACTCGCGGCACATGAGCACGAGCTGGTCTTTCGCGAACCCCGCGTCGACATGAGCGATGGCAACACACTGGAAGGCCAGATCCCACGTCGCGAACCACGGGTACTCCCAGGTGTCGCAGACGGTGAGCACGTCGGCGTTGTTGAGGTGGCGCCACTCACGATTGCGGCCGGACTTGCGGCTCTCCGGGGGTGGTGGTCCCGCAGGGTCTCCGTCGAGCCACTCCTCGACGTCGAAGTGGAACCACTGTTTGGTCCACATCATCCCACCGAGTGCCTGCCTGGCGATCATCTGAGCTTCTGCGTCGAGTGCGCCGAGTAGATCGTCGTAGAACTCGTCGGCCTCGTTGCGCCGTTGCTGCACAGCAGTGGCGAAGGGTCGGCTCAGGCTGCCGCCCTCGGGTGCAAGACGCAGGCGGATCTCGACGGTTTCACCGGCCGCCACCTCCAACACGTAATGCAGTGCGGCCTTGGTGCCCACGCCGTCGGGGTTCACCGTGTCGGCGCCATCGACCACGTGATCGTTGATCGCGTCCTTGGGATGCGCTGTGGTCGCCTCAGCGCCCCACAGGCGTGGTGCGTTCGACTCGTTGTCGCACACCAAGGCGCGCGGCGAGCCGTCACCCACCAGGGTCATCGTTCCGAGGGACGCGTGCTCGGCGACCAGCGACGCTCCGGTGGCCGTGATCGAAGGCTTGGCCGAATCGTTCCCCCACGACCACGTGTTGCGGAACCAGATCGTCGGCAGTGCATGCAGCGTTGCGGCGTCAGGACCGGCGTTGCGCACCCGCAGCGTGATGCACCAGTCATTTTGATCGGCCTTCGCGTAGTCGGCCGAGATGTCCCAGTATCGGTCCTCGTCGAAGATGCCGGTGTCCAGCAGTTCGTACTCGGGGTCGAGCCGTCCTCGGCGCCCGTTCTCGACGGCGAGGTCGGTGTAGGGGAACTCGTCGTGCGGATACCAGTACCGCCACTTCATCCACGAGTGGGTCGGGGTGGAGTCGAGGAACCACCAGTACTCCTTGGCGTCCTCGCCGTGGTTGCCTTCGTTGCCGGTGAGCCCGAAGATCCGTTCCTTGAGGATCGGATCGACGCCGTTCCAGAACGCGAACGAGAGGCACAGCCGCTGCTCGTCGTCACAGATGCCGGCGAGTCCGTCCTCGTTCCAGCGATACGCGCGCGAACGGGCATGGTCGTGAGGAAGGTCATCCCATGCGTCGCCGTGTTCGCTGTAGTCCTC
>DASQFE010000743.1:0-2532 GCA_035633295.1 Ilumatobacteraceae bacterium
GTTCTGGGCAACCCTCGGCCTGGATTGCCTTGCCATGGTTGCGTACCGTGCGTCCAGCTGCGCGCACCACAAGGCGAGCCGGGGGCGAGCGACGATGATCGCGGTGTCGGCGCTGGCCGGCAGGTCGCTCGGCGACGGAGCAGGCATAACGTTCGCTCCGTAATCCGCTCGACGACTGCGAGGGCGCGCCGCAGTCCGGCCCAACTGCAGTGCTCGGTAATCCCCGGTCAAGCGGACCCGAACGGAGCGTTCTGGTCGTCGTTCTGATCGCCTTCGGTCATCGAGCGCGCTGATCGCGATGTGCCGTACTGGGCGGTTTGAACGGTCCTAGGCGATGAGTGATATGCGCTCGTTGTCGTCGGCCTGCCCTCGCCTCAGCTTGAAACGTGGCGTGCGACAAGTCCTGCGACTTGCTCCCACTCTCGCTTCGTCGGGAGATGTCCCATTCCGTCGATGAGGTGAAGATCGCTTCCTTCGATTCCGCTGGCGAGTGCCTGAGCGTGAGCGGTGGGGAGGAGCCGATCGCTCGTTCCGTGTATTACGAGAGCGGGACTGTCGAAGTCACTGAGTTGATCGAGCGCCGGCCATCCAAAACGAAACGAAGCGGCCATGTGGCGTTCAGCAGCTTCGGGCCGCTCCGGAGCACGTATAGCAGCGCGACGTGACTCTTCGTCGATCCAAGCTCGGTCCGATTCATCCGGTGTTCCCATCATCGCCAAAAGCATCGACGTCCGATCCGTCGAGCCGAGCGCTGCAAAGAAGTCCGGTCCCATTCCGGCGTCAGGATCAGGGCTCATCGCTGCGATGAAGGTGGACGAAATCACTCGATGACTGAAACGGCTGACCAGGTCGACGGTGATCATGCCGCCCATTGAGACAGCGGCCGTGTGAACACGAGACACGTTCGCCGCGTCGAGCACCGCAACGATGTCGTCCGCAAGAGTCGACAGGGTGTAGACGTTTCCTCCGTCAGCGGACAAGCCGGTGTCGCGGGGATCCATTCGGAGCACAGATACCCCTGCACCGACCAGCCGGTCGATCAACAGCTTCGGGAACAGATCGGTCGAGTCACCTCTTCCCGGAATCAGCAGAACCGCTGGGCCCTTGCCGAGTTGCTCCCACCAGAGATCCACCCCATCAGACGTCGTCACGAACACTCGATCATCCTCGCACCAATTTCAAAGTAGTCGCTGAGGCTCGCTGCACCCACGAGCAGTCTCGAGTGGGATCGCCGATCGAATGTGCCGATCCAGCGTGGTCAATGAGTGTCTTGCGGCAAGCAATTCTGAGCGGGAGCTGACGACCGCTCGTTCAATCGGCGCCGCAAGAGTCACCTGCAGATGGAACAATCGCATGATGGGCGCCACAACCAGGACACTGAGCATCGGCGATTGGCCCCAAAGGCGCTCTCTTCGCCTCGAAGCCTTGGCCGACGCACCCGAAGCCTTGGGTTCACAGCTCTGCGACTGGATTGACGCGCCTGACGAACGATGGCGCTCCCGAATGCGTGACGTTCCACTGAACGTCATCACGATGCTCGACAACGACCCGGTTGGACAGGTGAGCGCATTGCATGGTGACGCGGCCGCATCGGTCGAGCTGATCTCGATGTGGGTCGCACCCATGGCGCGCGGCGCCGGTGTTGGAGATGTGCTGATCGACGCCGTCATCTCCTGGGCCGTAAGTCAGGGGGCGAGCAGTGTTGAACTCTCCGTGAAGGAATCCAATCGCCCCGCTCGCCGCCTGTACGAGCGGAACCAGTTTCTGGTCGACGGCATCGGAAACGAAGCCGACGAGGTCCGAATGGTGCGAACCCTCTCGTAGGTCGCCCGCATGATGGAGGTCTTGGCGACGATCACGCCGAATCACCCGATCAGAACACCAGATGCTCGTGACCATCGACCCACTCGCTATCCGGCACACTGCTCGTCGACCCGATGCGGTAGACCGCACAGAACGCGCGCTCGATAATCCGGCGATCGGCGGAGAGCCCGCGCTGCACTGCGGCCCAAGCAGCGCACTGCACTTTCACGGCAATTCTGTCGCTGGCGCGTTCGGCGGGCGCAGTACGGTCGGCCCCGTGAACGACATCGACGACGTTGGTGCCGCCGTCGGTTGCGAGCTCGAGTTGCTCGACCCGGTGTGTCGCCTGGATCCTCGTCGGGTTGCAGCGCTGCTCGCCGACGACTTCATCGAGATCGGCAAGTCGGGGCGTGTGTGGAGCCGGGACGAGATCGTGGCGGCGCTCGCCGCCGAGCCGGGCATGGACGGCGTCACAGTCGGTCCGATGAGCGGGCAACGGATCGCCGCCGGACTCGTCCTGGTGCGGTACACGACCCACCATCCCGGCAGCCGGGCAGCCGTCCATCGCAGCGGATGGTGGCGGCAGACGACGACCGGGTGGCGGTGCTGTTTCCATCAGGCGACCGTCGTGCCCGAGCCGGCGGGCGAGGCTGCCGCTGTGGCCAGAGTGGGCCGCCCCGTCACCCAGACCGACGTCGAGGCGTCGCTGCGTGCGGCCGGTGTGACGTC
>DASQFE010000744.1:0-1754 GCA_035633295.1 Ilumatobacteraceae bacterium
CCCCGTGCCGACCTGCGGTCCTGGCTCTCTGTTCAAGAGCCGTCGCAGGTGCTGACTGTGCTCGTCGGCGCCGCGTCGAGCACAACCAGCGCCGCGACGTCTCTTACGGACGCGCAGGCGTGGAGCCGCGAGGTCAATCCCATCGAGCAGGCCGGCGACGACCGGGCCGGTGCCGATGGTGACGATCGTCGCGGTAGCGGCGCCCGCGAGGCTGACCGAGAGGAAGAACCCGAGTTGAAAGACGAGGAACGCGACGGCTCCCGTCGCCGTGACCCGCCACCGCCGTGGGTACCGCCAGGGTGCCTGGCCACGCGCTGCGCTGAGCCCAACGAGTACCGCCCCGCCGAGCACGACCCGCCACCCAGCGGTCGTCACCGCCGGCAGCCCTGGGGCCAGCAGCTGGGCGGCGACACCGGATGTTCCGAACAGCAGGGCGGCGACGGCGACGCGCGCCTTGTTGATGTCGACGGATGGTGGGATCTGCATGCCATTGATGGTGTCAGGAATAGGTCGGCCATCGATGCCAAGTCTTCCACGCTCACTCCCTCGGCTTAGAATCCGAAGCCATGGACAAGGTGGATCGTGAAATCCTGTACCACTTGCAGGTGAACGGTCGGCTCCCGAACAACGAGCTCGCCGACCTCGTCGGGCTGAGCCCCTCGCCGTGCCACCGGCGGGTCCGCCTGCTCGAGGCGTCAGGGGTCATCCGGCGGTTCACCGCCGTGCTGGATCCGCAGCTGATCGGCCGCGGGTACGAGGTGCTCGTCTGGGTCACCCTGCGGGAGGTGACCAGGGCGGCGATGGCCGAGATCGAGGAACGGTTCGAGGCGTTGGAGGAGATCACCGAGGCATCCCGGATGATGGGTCAACCCGACTACCTGATCAGGGTGTGCCTGGCCGACGCGGCCGCCTACGAGAGCTTCTACATCGACGTGCTCGCCGCCCTGCCGCACGTGCAGACCCTGACATCCATGACCACGATGAAGACCATCAAACGCAACCAACCAATGCGACCGACCAGATAACCACGACGCCGTTGCGACACGGTCTCTGGTCGAATCACCTTGCTGCAAACAACCCATCCCGGTCCTCACGTTTCATCCGGCTACATGCCTCGATCGATCACCACGACGTCAGGAATCCTTGCCATCGCTTTCCATCCGGACCCGGCCGACGCTGACCGAAACGAGTGAGCCGTCCGATTTTGACGCCGTCGAATTGATGCGAGTCCGCTCGTCCCATGGTGGGATCCCGCTACGGGCACGGAACGGGCCGTGCGTCGCCATCGGACATTGGCACACGCCTCGTGCGTGAGAAGATCTGCACGGACGCGATGGCCGACCCACTAGTTCGAGCAGGTAATAGTCTTCACCCGCAAAGACTGTTCGGCTCGCGTGTCATGCGTTTTCCGGCGACCGCTTGCCTCAACGGCAAGACTCGCGTTCAACGCTTCTTGCCACCGACACCCGGCACGGACGCGACTTGGGTCATCCACGCCGCGATCTGGTGTGCGTCGAGTTCGTCTACGGACTCGAACTCCACACCTCGTGTCGACTTGCCCATCCCCACCGGCGTCACCGGCGGCACCGGCTCGAGCGCAGCGCCATTGATGAACATGAGCTTGACGTGGCCGGCGAAGCCGCCGCAACTGAAGCACCACCCGTCGCCCACGCCGTAGTACGACATGCCCCACTTCACGGAACGCCGGAGGTCGGGCAGCGTCTTGGCCGCCAGTGCATCGACCATTTCGGCGA
>DASQFE010000745.1:0-4310 GCA_035633295.1 Ilumatobacteraceae bacterium
CAGGGCGCTGCGTCCACCCGCGGCCCCCACCCCCGATCAGGCGAGGTTCTGCGTGAAGTTCAAGAAGGGCGAAACCGTCATCTATCCCCAGCACGGCGCATGCGTCGTCATGGGGACCAAGAAGATGGAGTTCTTCGGCGAGAAGCAGGACTATCTGATCCTGAAGACGGTCATCAACGAGATGACCCTCAAGGTGCCGATCTCCAGCACCGACGAAGTCGGCGTGCGGCCGCCCGTGTCGGCCGACGAACTCGAAGACCTCGTGGCCGTGCTCGCGAAGCCCGACCCTCGCGTGCCGTCGAACTGGAGCCGTCGCTTCAAGAACCATCAGGAGAAGCTCAAGAGCGGCGACGTCTACCAGGTTGCCGAAGTGGTTCGTAACCTTGCTGCTCGCAACCGTGACGCGTCGCTGTCGGCAGCCGAGCGCACCATGTACGAGCGGGCCCGCGTGAATCTGATCTCCGAGATCTCGCCGGCGCTGAAGGTGTCGGCCGAAGAGGCTGAGGCCTACCTCGACGATGCGCTGGCCAAGGGTGTGCTCAAGGCTCCGCCCGCCGAAGCCAAGAAGAAGAAGTAGGCCTCACAACTGCGGTCATCACAACTGGGGTCAGACCCCTCTTGTGACATTCGGGAGCGAGAAGCGGACCGTCACCGGAAGATGGTCGGAGATCGCTGCCCAATCCGGACCGCCGGCCGGTAGATCGACCGATACGTCGGTCGCGTGCGCCGGCAGGAGGACGTGATCGAGAACCTGCGTAGGTTGCTGCGACGGATTGGTGTTCGACGGCATCACGTGCTCGATACCTGGGAGCGCGTCGACGATCGATGGATCGTCAGCGTCATTGAAGTCGCCCGCCACGATCGCTGGAGGGTCGTCGCCGATCGCTGCGACGATCTCGCTCACCCGTGCCGCTTCGAGCCGACGGGAGTCCGCATCCTCGTGCGGTGACAGGTGCAGGTTGTAGATCATCACCATGCTGCGGTCGGGTCGGCCGATGAGCGCCCACTGCGCGATCCGGCGCCTCCAGCTCCGCATCGGCTGTTGGTCGGAGATCTCGGTGTGCCCGGCGGCATCGAGGAGGTGTGGCGTCAGGATCGCCATCCCCTCCGAACGCCACCGCATCGCTGTCGTGTAGGGCGAGTGCTTCAAGGCCCACGAGTACCGCATCGACAACGCTTCGCCGAGCGATTCTGCCTGACCCTTGCGGATCTCCTGGATCACCACGATGTCGGGCGCCTCGGCTCGAATCGCTGCCGCAACTGCCCCGATGTCGGGACGCTGCGACCCATGCACGTTCCACGTCATGATGCACCACGACGCCGTCTGTTCATCCTCCACGCCGGGCAGTGTCGCGCACCGACGCTGGCGTGCCAGACTCGGCGACCATGAGCAGGATTGCATTTCTCGGACTGGGTGTCATGGGCGCTCCGATGGCCCGCCATCTGGCCAAGGGCGGCCACGAGGTCGTGGTCTACAACCGCACGGCGGCCAAGGCGCTCGCCTGGGTGGCACTCAACGGCCATCAAGCGGCGCCGACGCCGGCCGAGGCAGCTGTCGATGCTGACTTCGTGGCGCTGTGCGTCGGCAACGACGACGACGTTCGAGAGGTCGTCCTCGGTCCCTCAGGGGCCCTCGCCGCGATGTCGGCCGGATCGGTGCTGATCGACCACACAACGGCGTCGGCTGGTGTGGCACGCGAACTCTCGGGCGCGGCCGCCGAACGTGGCATTGGATTCGTCGATGCGCCGGTGTCGGGTGGACAGGCGGGCGCCGAGAGCGGTCAGCTGACGGTGATGTGCGGATGCGACGACGTCGAGGTGTTCGACCGGGCCGCCGAGGTGATCGACGCGTATGCCAAGTCGTGTGTCCAGCTCGGGCCCGCTGGGGCTGGACAGCTCACCAAGATGGTCAACCAGATCTGCATCGCCGGTGTCATCCAGGGTCTGGCCGAGGGTGTGAACTTCGCCAAGCTCGCCGGTCTCGACGTCGACCAGGTCGTCGAGGTGATCGGCAAGGGAGCAGCACAGAGCTGGCAGATGGACAACCGGGCGCGCACGATGGCCGCCGACGAATTCGAGTTCGGGTTTGCCGTCGAGTGGATGCGCAAAGACCTTGGCATCGTCCTCGATGAAGCGAACCGCAACGGGGCGCGACTGCCGCTGACTGCGCTTGTCGACCAGTTCTACAAGCAGGTCGTGGCGTTGGGCGGCGACCGTTGGGACACGAGCAGCCTCATCCGCTTGCTGAATCCCTGACCGTCACCCGTGAACCGTCACCCGTGAACCGTCACCCGTTCGTGAAATGCTCCTGCGCAAAGGCGTAAACGCCCTGGTCGTGCGAGAATTCGATGGTGTTGCCGTCGGGATCGGTCACCATGCAGATGTAGCCGATCGGCGCCGGCAGGTCGACCGGGCCTGACGCGAGCCAGCCCCCGGCTTCGGCGATCGCCGCGATCTTGTCGATGTCGGTGCGTTCAGCGAGCTCGAACCCGAGATGGGCGAATGGTCCGATCGGCGTGGGGCCGGTTTCGGCAAACGGCTCGTGACCGGGGTGGAACTGTGCGAACACAAGGATGAACGGAGCGTCGGGGTTGTCGGGGTGGCCAAGCCAGGCGCCGTAGCCGTTGGCATCCTCGCGACGCTCCAGCAGCTGCAGGGGAGTGTGGGTGATGTACCAGTCGATCATCGAGTCGATGTCGCGGACTCTCAGTGCGAGATGAGTCCAACGAGGAAGACCGGCCACGTCGCCGAACCTAGCCGTCGGCGTGGCGCAGGCCATGAACGAACGTCGGGCGCCGGGTCGGGCCAACCGGGGTCATCGCAGCGACAGCTCCATGCGGTCGACGCCACGGATGGTCAGCCGATCGCGAAACGTCGGCTCGGTCACCAGATCGATTTGGTCGAACCGACGGATCAGGCGCCCCAGTACAACGGTTGCTTCGAGTCGTGCCAGCGACGCCCCGAGGCAGTAGTGGATTCCGGCAGCGAACGCGAGATGCCGGCTCGCATTCGGCCGGTCGAGTCGGAGCGTGCGGGGGTCGTCGAAGACCGCCGGGTCGTGGTTGGCGGCACCGAGCACCGTGAGCACCGAGGTGCCTGGCTCGATGTCGACCTGCTGCGACCCCTCGCCGAACGACATCGGGGTCATCGCAACTCGCACGGTGTGCTGAACCGGGCCGTCGTAGCGCAGGAGTTCGTCGATGGCATTCGCATCGAGCGACGGATCGCGTCGCCACCGATCGAGTTCAGCCGGATTGCGCAGCAACGCCAGCATCCCGTTGCCGATCAGGTTGACGGTGGTCTCGTGGCCCGCGACGTAGAGCAGCACGACGAACGACAGCAACTCCTCGGTCGTCAGTCGATCGCCCTGCTCCTCGGCGACGATCAATCCCGACAGGACGTCAGTTCCGAGGTCGCGGCGTCGTGCCTCCACGATGTCGACGAGATACGAGCCCATCTGTGCCAGCGCCCTCTCAGCGGCGTCGAGCGTCTCCAGCGTGGTCGTCGGCTCGAGCGCGGCGGTGAGGAGTTGGCCCCACTCGCGCATCTCCTCGGATCGATCCTGCGGGATGTCGAGCAGGTCGGAGATCACTTGGAAGGGAATTGGGAATGCCAGCTCGTCGACCAACTCCATCGAGCCCCGCTCAGCGGCCGGATCAAGCACGGCATCGACCTGCTGCTCGATGCCCTCCCGAAGTGCATCCACGGCCGTTGGCGTGAACGCTTTCGACACGAGTCGACGGAGTCGGGTGTGGTCGGGCGGATCGAGGTTCAGGATCGACTTCGACCCCTGCGACCGCCGGAGGCGTCGTCGCTGGGCGATCGCGTCGTCTCTCGGTGTCGCGTTCGTATCGATATCGCGGCTGAAGTCAGTGCTGCGTAGGGCATGCGACACGTCGCTGTAGCGGGTGAGCACCACGAGCCCGAATCCGGTGTCGAACGCCGGTGCGTGCTCGCGCAACACGTCGTAGAACGGATACGGATTGGCCCGGAATGCCGGGTCGAACGGGTTGTACACGGGGGTGGGGTCAGTGACGGAGGCGCTCACCTGCCCATGCTCCCACGCTCCAACCCCGCGTGGAGCCTCAGATCACCCAGAGCGATGAGCGAAGAGCCGGTATGTGGGCCGCTCGCTCATCGCGTTGTCACGATCGATCTCGTGGAGGGCTCAGACGGTTGCGACCTCGGCGAGCGCGGTGGCGAGGGTGTCGACGATGCGATCGAGCTGTTGGTCGGTGGTGACGAGCGGCGGGCAGAAGGTGACGGTGTCTGTGCCGATGGCGCGAGTGATCACGCCGAGCTCCAGCATG
>DASQFE010000746.1:0-8153 GCA_035633295.1 Ilumatobacteraceae bacterium
GCTGGCCGCCGACGGCGACCACTTCTCGTCGGGCCACGATCTGAGCGATCTCGATGCTGATATGTCTGACCTGTGCACCATTGGAACCCAATGCCACTTCGACGCCGATGGCGCCGAGGGCTACATGGCCCGTGAAGCCGAGATGTATGTCGGCATGTGCTGGCGGTGGCGCAACATCCCCAAGCCGACGATCGCGTCTGTACAGGGCAAAGTGATCGCGGGTGGGTTGATGCTCGTGTGGCCGATGGATCTCGTGATCTGCTCGGAGGAGGCGACCTTCTCCGACCCCGTCGTGGCGCTCGGCGTGAACGGTCACGAATACTTCACCCACCCCTACGAGGCTGGCGCTCGACTGGCCAAGGAGATGCTGTTCACTGGGCGAGCGATCACGGCGCACGAAGCACTGATGCACGGCATGGTCAACAAGGTCGTTCCTCGCGACGAACTCGAGTCGGCGACGCTCGAGATGGCCGCTCACATCGCACGGCGTCCGATGTTCGGCCTTGCGTTGGCCAAACAGTCGGTCAACAACTCGCTCGACGCGATGGGTCAGTACACGGCGCTGCAGTCGGCATTCGGCCTGCACCACGTGGCCCACAGCCACAACCGCCTGAAGTTCGACTCGCTGATCGATCCCCGAGGCATCAAGGTCATCCGCGACGAAGCCTGACCCTCCGAAAAATGCCTCGGAGTGCGCGCTGAGCGCGCATCCTGAGGCATTTTTCGCGTTGGAGTGACAATTACGAGAGGCGGTTGAGAATGTTGCGGGTGATCTGCTCGACGTGGCGGTCGCGTTCGGCGAGGCCCCACACCCAGTCGGTGCTCCCGGACGTGATGACGGTGCCGCCGCCTGGCGACACGTAGGTCCCGAGAATGGCGTGGCCGTGAGCAATGCGCTCCACACCGGCAGGGTCACGGGTGCCGAACAGGCGGAGGGCAATGCCCTCGTCCTCGGCCAACTCGTGCGATGCGGGCGGCCGAGAGGAAGTCGTACGGGTGAAGTGCGCCGCCGGCGCACTCCCGAGGATCTCGAAGTTGGCCGGCGTGCCGTCGTCACCGGTCGGATACGGCAGGCCATCACGGTAGGTGAAATCGCATCCGTCACACTCGTAGCCGACAATCGTCGCCGCTGCGCCGAGCACGTCGCCGTAGTCGAGGCCGGTGCCGTCGAAGATCCAGTGCTCCGGCCGGTGGAGTGTGTACCCACCCGCCCCGTTGGTGACCCGCTTGCCGATGCGGTGGTAGCCGCCGCGGGAGAAGCTGACGCCGGTCATGTGATTCTCGGGCCGTTCGAGGATGCGATCGGACCAGATCGTGGTGAGTTCGGACTGACGATCGGTGCCGTAGACGGGGTCGCGCTTGAAGAACCCCTTGTAACCGACCATCGTCGCCGCCGGGCCCGAGCCGTCATCACCGCTTGGATCCTCGTGGCGTACCTGCCAGAACGCGGTGTTCCCGGAGAGGAACGCCGCGTTTCCACCGCGAGCGATGAACCCCTCGACGGTGTCACGCATCGGCCCTGACCAATACTCGTCGTGACCGATCGAGAGGTAGAGCCCGTACGGCGACGCATCGCCGAGCAATTCGGGATGCTCCTCGAGGTCGGCGTTCGTGACGACGTCGATCCCGTAGCCCTCGCGGCCGGCCCATTCAACGAACGGCAACTCCCAGTTCGGCCAACCCGCAGACCCTCCGTAGGGCGACAGGTGGTTCATCCGCAGGTACCCGACGTGGCTCGCCGAGTGCGGATCGGGCGGGTACAGCGACGTGACACGCTGGCCCGCACCGGGCGGCTTGTAGAGATAGCCCGGTGCCATCGGACGCTGCATCGAGACGGACGTGGCGCCGGTGTACAGGTTGCGACCGCCGAAGTCGTTGTAGGCGTTCCATGTGTTCGTCGACAGTGCGAGGAGGATTCGAGCGGTCGTCGTGTCGAGATCCGGGCGCACGACGAAGAAGGCGCGAGTCCGCCGGGCCTTGCCGTCTGCGTCGATCGTCAGGATCACCTCGTAGTACCCCGACGGCCACTCGGGTTCCACTGCGACCTCGGACGCTGCGGGCCAGGCGCACCCACGCTCGGGGGCGTCGAGCGGCGTCGGGTGATCGCCGGCCGGGATGTCGGCCTCGCTGTACACCACGGTGCGCGTGGCGCCGATGTGGGCGACCTCGACGTCGAACGGCCGGGCGCCGGACGACGACACGTGCAGCGCGACCCGCTCGCCTCCGGCGACCGATTGCGGCCAGCAGTATCCCGTGACTGTCTCGTATGCCATGGCCCGACCCTATGTGTCTCGAAACCACCGTGCTGGATCGACCGGGCTGGATCGACCGCGCCGGATCCACCGGACCGCAGTGCGGCCGATACGTTCGGTGTTCGCATGCTCGCCGATCGTCCCGCCACCGCTGTGATCTGTCTCCAGGGCGGACGAGAGTTGACACCACCCTGCGATGCGATGGACAGCGCTGTGCTCGATCGCTGTTCCGGAACCGTGGTGGTGCTCGCCGGATCAGCGCGCCGCGGGTCGGACTACGCCGGGTCGTCGGCGCGCACCGTCGCGCACTACCGACGCCTCGGAATCGACGTCGACGTGGTGCCTGATCCGCGCGACGATCTCGACGCCGCGCTCGACGGGTTGACATCGAGCGTCGGTTTGATCGTGATGCCCGGAGGTTCCCCCGGTGCGTTGCTCGACGTGCTCACCGTGGTCGGCGACGGTGTCATCGGGGCGCGCCTGGTCGAGATGTGGGAATCGGGAGCCGGCATCTCGGGCGCGTCCGCGGGAGCGATGGTGCTCTGCACGGATCTCACCAACCCTGAGCGCGCTGGCGCCGTCGTCAGCGGCCTCGGTCTGGTGCAGGGCCTCGCCCTACCGCACTGGTCGCCCGGGTCAGAGCGGCGATGGTCGCTGCCCCAGTCAGTGTTGCTGTGGGGTCTGCCCGAGTGCGGCGGAGTGCTCACCGACGGCGACACAATGGTCGCAGTCGGCCAGGGCGCAGCCGCAGTGCGGATCGACGGCGTCTGGGAGCCCATCTCGAGGACCGACCCTCAGCCAATGCCATTGTGACGCTCACGTGGACGTCAGCGTGACCTCGTCGAACACCGATCCATCCTGGCCGATCGCTCGGAGCACGAGCTGGTCGCCGGTGATGGCGATATCGACGAAGTTGTGCCACGAGTACGCCACTTCGGTGAAGTCGGCCTCGCCGGTTCGTCGGGTGCCCGAGGCCCCACCCGAAACCACATAGGTCACGCCGTCGATCGGCGTGCTTCGCTGGTAGTCGTGGTCGTGGCCGGACAGGACGAGTTGCACGCCGTAGCGCTCGACGAACGGCGCAATTGATTCGCGCACGTCGACACTCGAACCCTGATATCCCGCCGAGTACGGCGGGTGGTGCACGGCGACGATCCGCCACGTGGCATCAGTTGCGGCAAGCGTGTCGTCGAGAAACTCGAGCTGCGCCGGGTCGTCGATCTCATTGGAGTCGAGCCCGATGATCAGCACGTCGCCGTGCTCCTCGGCCCAGTAGCGGCCCGGCATGCCGAGCACCTCCATCTGCTCGTCGCCTCGACCCTTCTTCACGTCGTGATTACCCAGGATCGCCATCAGGTCGGCGCCACCGTCGAGGACGTCCGCGAAGGGTTCGAAGACCGTGTCAGGAAGCTTCGACGGGTCACCAGCGGGATACACGTTGTCGCCGAGGAAGAGCAGCCCGTCGTACGGCTCCTGCTCGTCGATCTGCGCAGCGGCTTCACCGGTCGCATCGATGCGGGTGCCGCCGTCACCACCGTCACCCGCCACCGCGAGGTGGAACTCGGCAGGCGGATCGTGCACCTCGTACGGCCACGTGATGGAGGGACCTCCCTTGCGGTGGGTCACGTAGGAGATCGTCTGACGACGGAACACGACGAACGTCACCGCCATCGCCACCACGACCACGAGCCCAGCAGCCAGGAGGACGTGACGCCACCGCACACCGCTGCGCCGCGGCAATGCTTGCCCGTCCGACTCGCTTGCGGTCTCCACGAATTCAGCGTGCCACCGACGGAGCCCGGATCATCAGGGTCCATTGGCCCGAGACGCCAGCGCAGGCCGCGCCTAGGGTCACAAGCGTGAGCCTTCCGATCGTGGTTGCGCTCTCGGATCCCGATACCCGCAACGCTTCGGTATCCGGAGCAAAGGCGGCAAACCTGGCGCGTGCCGCATCGGCGGGCTTTGCGACACTGCCCGGATTCGTCATCACCACAACGGGAATCCGTACCGGTCTCGATGACCCTCACGTCGCCGACGAAGTGCGGCGAGCCTTCGAGCAACTGTGCGCTGGCACGACAGAGCCGCTCGTGGTTCGCTCGTCATCCGCCATCGAGGACATGGGCGAATCGTCGATGGCGGGCCGCTTCACCTCGGTACTCGGCGTCGTCGGATGGGATGCGTTCATCGACGCGGCCCGCCGGGTGGTGAACTCGGCTGCGGCGGTCCACGACGAACATGGTGACGTCGGGTCGATGGCCGTGCTCGTGCAACGCCAGAGCGACGCCAAGTTCGGTGGCGTCATGTTCGGGGTCGATCCGGTCACCGGGAACCGCGACCAGATCGTGGTCGAGGTCGTCTCGTCGGGCCCGGACTCGCTCGTGGGCGGCACGGCGATGGCCGATCACTATGTGTTGACGCGGCGTGGGCGGATCGCGAGCGTGACGAACACCGGTCAGTGCCCGCCGCTCGACCGTGGCCGCCGCCGAGCCCTCGCGAGGATGGCCCGGCGGGCGGAGCGGGTGTTCGGTGCACCGCAGGACATCGAATGGCTGGTCGACCCGGCAGATCGCCTGTGGCTCCTCCAGAGCCGGCCGGTCACCGCTCTCGCGCCGGCCGACAGCCGGCGTTCGGTGCTGCTCGGACCGGGGCCCCTCGCCGAGACGTTCCCCGCGCCGCTTCGACCACTCGAGCAGGGCCTCTGGATCCCACCGCTGCGTGACGGCATCACCCGCGCCCTACGAACCACTGGTGCCGTGTCGCATCGTGCTCTCGAGCGCTCACCCGTGGTGACGACGGTCGGCGGTTGGGTCGCGGCCGACCTGGAACTCATCGGCGTCGTGGAGGCGCGCACCTCGTTCCGACAGCGAATCAATCCGGTCGCAATGGTCAGGCGGTTGGCGACGGCGTGGCGCGTCGGTCGCCTGCGGGTCGCCATGCCGAGGTTGGCGCGTGAGGCGGTCGCGACCGTCGATCGTGACCTCGCGATGATCCCCCGTCTCGACGAACTCGCTACCGGGGATCTCGCCGATCTGTTGGACCGCACACGTCGCGAGCTGGCCACGATCCACGCGTACGAAGTGCTGGCGGGGATGCTCATGAGCGGCCAGGACGGGCTCTCGGGCGCGGCGATGGCCGTGCGAGCGTTACACGACGGCCGGTCCGCCGGGTGGAGTGACGACGACATCGTGATCGGCTCACCCGTCGTGCTCAGCTTGTCGCCCCCGCGCCTCGGAACGAGGCCACCACTGCCTTCGGCTGCGTTGCTGCCACCGGGCCCGGTGAGCACGATCGACCACCTCGATCAGCGCGAGGCCCTGCGCGTCCGCGTGCGATGGTTGCAGGAGTTGCTGGCACGCACGGCGGACGAACTCGGTTGCCGACTCGTCAGGGCGCGTGCGCTCCCCGACCTCGAGATGGTCGCTCGTCTGCAACTGGCCGAACTCGTCGTCCTGGCCGACGGCGGACCTCCGCCGAGCGACATCGCCGAGCGTCCCGCCTGGAGTCCGGGCCCGCCGCTACCGGTCTCGTTCCGGCTGACGGCTGCCGGCGATCTGCATCCCGCCAGCGTCTCGTCCCACACGCGGCGCTCGAGCAACGCCGATGGTCTCCCGGCTGGCGGGGGGCGAGTGGTGGGACTGGCTCACCATCGGCTGGACGAGAGCGCGATATCCGAGGGCTCCATCCTCGTGACCCGCCATCTCGAACCGCAGCTTGCACCCGTCCTGGGTGGGTTGGCAGGGCTCGTTTCCGAAACCGGCAGCGCTCTGTCACATCTCGCGATCCTGGCGAGGGAGGCTGGCCTTCCGACGGTCGTCGGTGTTCCCGATGCCCTCCGACGATTCCCTCCCGGAACCCGTCTGATGATCGATGGTCGCACGGGCGAGATCGATGTGCTCGCGCCCGATCCTGCATCTGAACAGTCGGTGGCGACGCCATGACCGCCGGTCGGATTGCCCGCGCGATCGGGTTCACGCTCGCCACGGTCATCCTCGCGGTGTCAGGCATCTACGTCGTCATCGATCTGGCCCGTTGGGAGTGGAACCGTGCGGTCATCTCGGCGCTCGTGATGATCGCCGCGCTGATCGTGCTGGTGGCGATGCTGCTCTTTCGTCAGTTGCACCACATCGAGGAACGGATGGACGCGCTCGAACGCTCCCGACCCGGCGACGTCCACTTGCTGGGCGCGCTGAGGTCGACGAACGACGCTGCTGCGGGTCGGCACTTCCGATGGCTCGAACGTCCCCCGGATGGCCTCGGCGTCTTCATCCCTGTGCTGCTCGGAGCCGGCGTACTACTGTCGCTCGCCGCGTACCTCGTCGAGCGCGTCGCCGGTCTGTTCGCCGCGGCAACCCTCGATCCGCGCACGGCGCGCGAGCTCGCCCCTGATCTTCCGCTCGGCGCCGGCCTGCCTCGCGCGGCGCAGCTCGACCCGCTCACGAGTCCACCCGTTCGTCGCCGAACAGCGACCGCAGTCCTGTTCATCGTCACGCTGGCGCTCTCGCTCGCTGCGGTCGGTGTACTCCGGGAGTTGACCCAGACCCGGCCGAAGGAAGTGACCGCTGCCGGCACCACGGTGATCGTGCTCGACATCGATCAGCGGCGCCAGGACCGTCCACTGCCGACCGTCGCCCAGGACCTGTGGGGCTCCTGCCGCTCGAGGCTCCCCGGCGACGTCCAGCTCACGGCGATCACGCAGCTCGACGACGAGCGCGTGCAGATCGAATTCGATCGGTCGCTGGGGAGCACCGGCCGTGTCCGCATCGTCGGCTGCTTCCAGGACCAGACCCTCGACCGCGTTCGAGCCGACGTGCTCAGCATCGAGTCGACGCCCGCTGATCGCTGACAGGTCAGTGGTCAGCGCCAGATGCAGAGGATGCGCATCTCGACGCTCTCGCGATACTGCTTGGCGTCGTTGCTCACCTTGGGGTCGCGGAACGCGGAATGCGGTGTCCAGAACGGCCGTCCCTCGTCGATGCAGCGGCTGTCGTAGGTTCGCAGCGCCACTGCCTCCGCGGTGGTCAGGTCGGGGAACGTGTACCAGCGATCGGAGGCGGCGCCGCTCGGCGGGCGCACGGCGTAGAACTGGGAGTCGACGCGGAGCCCGCCGTACTCGGGGAGCATCTCGCGCACGACGCGGTCCGGGCCGACGCCGTGGGCGGAACAGAACGCGAGCGGATAGTCGGGCCGCGTCGGGCCCGTGTTGCGCCAGAACTGCAGCACCATCAGTCGCTTCGCCGCTTGCACATCGGAATGTGTCAGGCCGTGACGCTCGAGCAGCGGGTCGAGGAAGGCCCGGTATCTGCGGTCGGGGTCGGTGATCATCGGGCCGTAGTCGTCGGTGAAGTCGGAGTGGACCAGCTCGATCGGCGCGTAGTCCGGCGTTGTCTGCGCCTCCTCGCGGCTGCGGTGGATCGGCGGGTACGAGATCGCCACGTCGCACCCGGTGAGCTCGGCGGCGAGCGCCTCCACTTCGGGCCGGTGGATCCGATCCACCTCGGCGTGGTCACGCCAGTCGGTCACCGCTGACTGATGGTCGACGAGCCGAAAACCACACGTCTCGAAGTCGAGATCTTCGATCGCCCCGCGGCCGTCGAGCAAGTCGACCGTGACCGGCCGACCGATGGCCCCATCGAAGTAGTTGAGCGTGGCCTGGCAGTACACAGGGTGCGCCATGCCCAAGACCGTAGTCGCCGTCGACGGCGCCATCGCCGGTCGGCAAGAATCACGCCCATGAGCGATGATCCGATCAACATCGAGACCCACCCGATTCACCTCGGGCTGGGTGCCACCGCCGAGATCGAGCCCGAGTTCACAGGTGGCATGAGCTGGTACGAGGCCTATATCGATCGCCACGCTGCCGACGGTGCCGAGGGCCGTCTCGTCACGATGTACACCTTCGAT
>DASQFE010000747.1:0-5336 GCA_035633295.1 Ilumatobacteraceae bacterium
CAGCTCGACCAGCAGGCCCAACAGGCGGCCATCGACGCCGCCGTCGCCGAGCAGCTCGCCGCCGCACAGGCCGCTCCCGCTGCTGCGCCTCCGCCGCCCCCGGCCGCTGCTCCGGCTGCCGGCGGATCCGACACGATGGCCGAGCTGCAGAAGCTCGCCGACATGAAGGCGCAGGGGCTGCTCACCGACGAGGAGTTCTCGGCGATGAAGGCCAAGCTGCTGGCGTGAGGTCACGCGTCATCGCTGAGCACGCCACGACGGGCGCTCAGCGATGACGGAGTACGCCCCGGCAATCGTCGCCGTTGCCGTCGTCGCCTTCGCGGCGGTCTCCAAACGGCTGGGCCGGTCGGCCCTGACCGGCACGATGCTGTTCACGGCCGTCGGGCTGGCCATCGGCCCGCAGGGTCTCGATCTGCTGCCGCTCACCGGGCTCCTCGGCCAGAGCGAGGTCATCAACCTCGTGCTGACCGCGACGTTGGTCGTGGTGCTGTTCACCGACGCCAGCGCCGTCAACGCGTCCAACTGGCGCGACGAGATCCTCCCGGCCCGATTGCTCGGGATCGGTCTGCCGTTGGCCATTGTCTTCGGGTGGGTCGTGGCGTACCTGCTCTTCGATCTCGAGTTCTGGGAAGCCGCGGTCCTCGGCACGATGCTGGCACCGACCGACGCCGCGCTCGGCAAAGCGGTGGTGTCGAATCCCCGCGTACCGGTTCGCATCCGCCAGACCCTCAACGTGGAGAGCGGGCTGAACGACGGCATCGCGCTGCCGTTCTTCCTCGTGTTCGTCGAAACGGCACAAGCGGTCGAGTCCTCGCTCGACGTCTCCCAGCTCGTCACCGAGGTCGTCAAGCAACTCGGGATCGCGATCGTGGTGGGCGCCATCGTCGGCTTCGGCGGCGCCCGGGCGATCCGGTGGGGACGCACCAGTGGCAACGCCAACGGCTATTGGTTGCAGATCGGGCTGCTCGCTCTCGCTGGCGCTGCCTACACGATCGCCACACCGCTTGGCGGATCCGGCTTCATCGCCGCGTGGGTCGCCGGCCTCGCGTTCGGTCGGGCGAGTCGATCGGTCGCGGCGAAGGCCGAGGACCTGGACGAACTGTCGGTGTATGTCGAGACCACGGGGGATCTGCTGACGATGATGAGCTTTCTCATCTTCGGGATCTTCCTCGGCCCGGTGCTCGCCGCACTCACCTGGCAGATCGTGGTGTACGGGGTCATCAGCCTCGCTGTCGTGCGTCTCGCCGCGGTTTCGCTCGCGGTCCTCGGCAACGCCATGCAATGGCCGACGGTGCTGTACCTCGGATGGTTCGGGCCACGAGGGCTGGCGACGATCATCCTGACGATCGAGATCATCGACCAGAGCACGCTTGACAACTCCTCCACGATCGCCCGCGCCGCGTTGTTCACCGTGGCATTGAGCGTGCTGCTTCACGGACTGACCGCATGGTGGGGCTCGAATCGATTTGCCGACTACGTCGAGTCGCACCCGCAGAGCGACACCCTCGCCGAGCAGGCAACGTCGACGTTCGACGTGCGCGTGCCCTTGCGATCGCAGCACCCGAACTTGTAGCCGGCCGGCCCGATGGGGCCGGTGGATCAGTTGGCCGCGCGGCTGGAGGGGAGCGCCGCGTTCATGGCCCGGGCAGTCGCCAGCTCCTCGAGCATGGTGAGCGACGATGCGAGCTGGTCGAGATGGGGCTGCAGCAGGTTTCGGGCAACCTCGACGGGTTCGCCGAGCGCGACGCTGTTCAAAGCGGCGTGCAGGCTCTGAGAGTCGGTGGCGACCGCTGCCAGCAGCGCGCCGGCCTTGGGGTCGGGGATGGAGTCGGTCAGTTCGGTGATGTACCCAGCGCACCGCTGGTGCTGTTCGGCGTAGCGGTTGGGAATCGACCACGATGACGGGTCGGCGAGCCGAGTCGACAGCGTGACCGTCATTGCCCGGGCGCTGTCGCAGAGCAACGAGGCCCGCTGCGCCCACCGCTCGGTGCTGTCGCGAAGACGGACTGCGACGACGACGCCTCCGACGGCGGCAACGGCGACCACGACTCCGGCGACCCACCACCATTCACTCACGTCGGTGTTGGAGTCATCGAATCCCGTGTCGTCGAAACCCGCCACAGTGCCGCCCGGCACCGTGTCGCCGGGCACCGTGTCGCCGGGCACCGTGTCGCCGGGGACCGTGTCGCCGGGGACCACCTCGGTCACGACTGGAACCTCGACGTCCTGCGAGGTCACCGGTTGCGAATCAGGCGGCGCAGACGGCTCTGGTCCCGCCGGCTCGACCGGGACGGTCTGGGTCGCAAGGGTGAACGCGAACGCAGGCCCCGTCGACGCCACGGTTGCGCCAGCCATTGCGGCGACACACACGAGCCTGGCGACGACGAGCCGAACTGGCGTTGACGCTCGAGTCAGCTGATGACCTTCGCCTTGGCCGTTGCGTACTCGGCATCGTCGAGCTTGCCGGCGTTGTGCAGGTCGGCAAGCTTGGCCAACTGGTCGGCATCGGTTGACACCGCCGCCGCATCACGGATGTAGGCCTGCGTCGCTTCGTTGGCCTGCTGGGCCGACTGCGCCGCCCGTTCGGCCATGCCGCCGCCTCGTGCGATGAGGTAGGCGAAGATGCCGAGATACGGCAGGAAGATGATGAAGATCGACCAGATGGCCTTTGCCCCTCCGCCCATGTCCTGGCTGCGGATGATGTCACTGAAAATCACGATGATCATCCAGATCCAGATCACGAAGATGAAGAACCAGAGCATCGACCAGAGGACCTGGCCCGTACCCCATTCAGCAGCAATCATCATGACGTGTCACCTTTCGTTGAAGAGTTGAGTTGAGAGCCTTGCGTTCGTGCGGAGCACGATCGGCCGTCAATCGCGGATGACGACAGCCGGAGCAGTTGCGCCGCCGATGAGCACCGACACGAGGATCCCGAGTGGCAGTGCGCCCCAGTATCCAACGCCAAGGCCGACGTTGCCCATGAAGAGCATCAGCAACCAGGTCGCCGGGAACGTGGCGAGCAGGAAGACGATGAGCAGTCCGAGTAGTCCCTTGATCATGATGCCCTCAGTTCTGTGTTGGGTACGTCCCCTTGACGTCCCAGTTGAAAACGTAGCCAACGCGATATGGTGCGCCGGTGCTCATTCTCGCAATCCTCGGTTTCGGAATTCTGATCGGTGCGATCGCACAGTTCATCCTCGGCCGCGACGGTGGCCAGGTCGACTGGGGAATTGCGATCGTTGCCGGCATCGGGGGGTCCTTCGTCGGTGGGCTGCTGTTCAGCCTGGTCAGTGGCGATGGGCTGGCGCTCAAGCCCAGCGGAATCATCGGCTCGGTCGTCGGTGCGGTGATCATCACGGCCATCTGGCGGTGGTACGCCCACAAGAAGAGCGCCGAGGCGAAGGCCGCCGCCACCAAGGCGTCGCGGTCGGGCCGACATCACTGAGTTGCGGGCACTGAGCCCGTCGGCCGAGCCGCACGCTACGGCGGAGTCGCCTACTACTGTCGTGGTTCTGTGACCACCGTGGCACCGACGCCCAGCACGACTGCCGGGCTCGTCTGCGCCCACCATCACTTGTACTCTGCCCTCGCACGAGGGATGCCCGCTCCACCTCACACGCCGACGACGTTTCTCGACGTGCTCGAACAGGTGTGGTGGAGGCTCGACGCGGCGCTCGACCTCGAGATGCTCGAATGGTCGGCCAAGCTCGGTGCGCTCGAAGCGCTCGAAGCTGGGTGCACGGCGATCATCGACCACCACGAGTCACCCAACGCCATCGAGGGTTCGTTGAGTGTCATCGCCGATGCGTGCGCCGAGGTGGGTGTGCGGGTCAACACCTGTTACGGAGTCACCGATCGTCACGGTGCCGACGGTGCTCGCCGTGGACTCGCCGAGAACGACCGATTCCTCAGCGAGGGCGGCAGGGGAATGGTCGGGGTGCACGCTGCGTTCACGTGCACCGACGAGACGCTGGCTGCTGCAGCCGACCTCGCCGTGCGTCACGGCGTCGGTGTGCACGTCCACGTCGCCGAAGGCCCCGACGATGTCGAGGCGGCCGATCGCCTGCGGGTGCTGAGCACCGATCAGTGGCTGCTGATCCACGGCGTTCACCTGTCCGACGACCACGGAGTGCGTGGCACGATCGTGCACAACCCGCGCTCGAACATGAACAACGCCGTCGGGTACGCCCGGCCGAGCCGATTCGCGAATCCGGTGGCGCTCGGAACCGATGGCATCGGCGCCGACATGGTGGCCGAGTTCCAATTGGCATTCGTGGCCGGCCGGGCCGACGACATCACCACCAGCCCTGACACTGCGTGGGGTTGGCTGGAGCAGGGGTGGGTGCTGTGTCCGGAGGCGCTCGATGACCGGGTCACGTGGTCGTATGCGCCGATGAGTCCGTGGCACCTCGCGTACACGCCGACCGTGCGGGCGCGCGACGTCGACATCAACGGCGAGCCGGCCCTCCGCCAGGGCGTCGCAGTTCGTGTCGACCCCGACGAGATCCGGGCCAAAGCCGCCGAGCAAGCGGTCCGCCTCCACGCCCTCCTCTGATCAGGCCACAAAACCCCGGTTTGCGTTGCACTTCTGTTGGGACGCCCCAATGAAACTGCAACGCAAACAGGAATTCTGGGGTTCGGGGAAGCGTGGGTCAGGTGACGACGACGGTGGTGCCGACGTCGGCGAAGGCCCAGAGGAACGCGGCATCGAGGTTGTGCTGACGCTGGCAGCCACCCGACAGGCGGATTCCGAGTTCTTCGGTCGTCTGATACGGGGTGTTGTCGGACACGTGCAACGGAATGGCGTGGAAACCGATGTGGCCGATGTCGGTGACCTGGTAGCGGATCATCAGCGGGAGCCACGCCTTGCCGTTCCACGCCGTCGACTTGTCGGATCGGCTGTACACCGTGTGCGTGCCGGGCTCTTCGTTGCTGAACTTGCTGCCTGACACCAGCCACGAGCGGATGATTTGCTCGTTGTCGTCGACCGCCCAGACCCGCTGTCCGGCCCGGTCGTAGACGACTCGTCGTCCCGATCCGGAGTCGGCCGGAAGAGGGGGAGCGCTGTCACCGACGGAGGCGACCGGCGACAGCAGGTAGCCGGTGGCATCCATCGCGCCGTCGGGCGGAGCCGGAGTACGCACGACGAGTGATTCCTCGTCGGGCCAGATGTCGAGTGCAATAGCGCTCTCGCGGCCGACGACGCCATCGACGAACAGGTTCTCATCGGCCTGGAACTGCATGACGGCAGCGAGGGTCGGGTCGTCGAAGTCACCATCGACGGCGCCCTCGTAGTAGCCGAGGTCGACGAGTGCCTGCTGGAGGCAGGCGAC
>DASQFE010000748.1:0-4081 GCA_035633295.1 Ilumatobacteraceae bacterium
ATCGAGAGCGCAAAGCAGGCTGAAGGAGCTGTACTTGTCTCCTTCTGGCGACGACCCGAGTTGTCGACCACATCGGGGACACCAACGGAGTGGCTCGCTGAGTTGTCAGACCCGATCGAGCTGTGGTGCCAATGCCCGCCAGAGACAGCGGTGCGCCGCTTCCTCACCAGGCGCCGCCACCCCGGTCACGGCGACGAAGCCAGGCGCAGCGACCAACTACTCGAACAGTTCGAGTCTCTCGACCGCCTTGGACCCCTCGGCGTCGGCCGCCTGATTCGGAACGACAGCTCCGGCCCGATGGACATCGACGGACTCGCCGAGCGAATCCTTCATCCCGAAGCCGGCTAACGAAGCGTCTCGTAGTCGAAAGCCGACGTCACGGTCCCGGCGGTAGGTGACGCTCCAGCGGGGCTTGTCGCCCGGGATTATGGGACGTGCGACTTGGGCCGTGATGCGGCGGTCAGCCTGTCGGCGGGCTCGGGATTATGCGTGTCGATCTGTTCGACGTTCGACGGGATCCAGCGAATGCTCAACGGATCGCGTTCCTGACACCCTGGTCGGCTCCGATGCACCGATTGTGACCACAGATCGAGGCAGTTCGAGCACCCTCGCCACCGGACGAGCCGGTCGAGATGGTCGACGTGGACCACACCGTCGTCCCCCATCTCGATCCGCAAGCGGCCGTCGCCTCGGGTGAGCTCCATGTCGAAGACCGAGGGCACCGCCTCGTCCGGATCGTCGATCAACCTACGTTCAAGGGCGGCGACCAGGTACGGGCGGGTCTTGCGCGCCCGTCCTACGGTCGCGGCACCGACGTCTGCGACGCCGGCGACACGGGTCAGTCGGACGATTCCGCAGCGGCAGCGAGGTTGGCGAGCGTCTGCTCCATCGTTGACCCGTTGTGGGCGGCCCGGTCGGACACGCCGGTCGCCTTCGCGGCGATCGGCTTGAAGAATCCCAGTCGCAGATCGGTCCAGCTCTCGGTGACCGTGCATCCACTCTCAGTCGACGTGATCTCGTACGCCCACAGGGCAACCGGGAGGCCCATCGCCGTCACGCGGAACGAGAACCGGTGACCCGGCTCTGCGTCGACGACTTTCGCGACGGTCTTCCACGACTTGCCACCATGTCGATTCGAGCCGCGAAACGCGGCGCCTGGAGCGGGCCCGGTCGCGCCCTTGATCCAGGCGCCACCCTCGTTCTCCGGTGACCACTCCGCCATGCGAGGAAGATCGGACACCATCTCCCACACCGCGTCGGCGGAGGCCGCCACGTCGCGGCTGACCGACACGTCTGCGCTCATGACGCAAAGGTACACCTCTGCACCGTGGACGATTCGCTCTGGGCGCACGTGTGCCACCTGCCGCCGGGTCGGCGACGCGATTACCGAGTGCGCTGCTTGGGCCGTTCTGTGGCGCGCCGCCTCGTTGACTGCGCGTAGTTATGGGTGGGTGAAGTGTGCGCTCGCTGGAGCGTCGGTCGTGATCGTGCGTGTCGATATGTGTTCAAGTGCCGTCCCCGCGCCATCCGGCGGCGGTCGCACGTCATCGTGGGCCGCCGATCTGGACCGCGTCGAGCGCTCGGTGCAGCGCCGGGTTGTCGACGTCGCGCGCAAGGAGTCGTCCTGCATCCACGGCGTCCGCATCGCCGAGCCGCGCTCGGTGGAGGTGGCTGTAGACGAGCATTTCGCGCATCTCACAGCGTGCAGCGAGCGTCGCGAGCGTTTCGATGAGTTCCGCAGCGCGGTCATGGTCGCCTGAATCGATGGCGAGGTCGATCATCGAGTCGAGTACGGCCGCTCGCACCCACTGATACTGGTCGGTCACCAATCCGCATCGACGCAGCGCTTCTTCGAGCCAGGTCGTTGCTCTCGACGGATCACCGTTGCGGGCGCTCACCATTCCGAGAACCCGAGCTGTCATCGCCTCCCAGCAGGGATCACCCAGCTGGCACGCGAGCATCCACGCCTGCTCGATGCTCCCGATGTCGCTGCGAAGACCACCCGCTCTCAGGTCGAGTTCGGCCCGCAGCGCTTGCGGCCACGGGAGAAAGGCGAGCCATCTCTCCTTCTGGACCAGGGCGATGGAGCAATCGAGTGCCTCGGCCGCCTGGGAGCGATCGTCGCGTAGCAGGTGGGCCCGTCCGAGGATCGAGAGTGACCATGCCTGCTGGCGTCGGTCTCCACAGCGGACCGACGCGTCGATCGAGTGTTGGAGCAAGTCGATCGCTCGCGGGTAGTCGCCACTGTCGGATGCGCTCATGCCGTGGACACCGAGGATTGCGGCGGTCGACGCGTCATCGTTGGCGTGCTGTGCGGCGCGTACCAACCAGTCGCTGGCCGTCGGCCGCCTTCCTGCTTGCACTTCGACGAACCCGAGTTCGCGGTACGCGGTGGCCAGGCACGTTCGGTCGTCGCTCACGGCTGCGACGCGGACGGCATCGTGTAACACCGCGGAGCCCTCCCCATCGCGTCCGCGGACACTGTGCACCAGCGCGCTGCCGAGTGCCAGCAGCGCCCGCCCATGGAGCGCAACATCGACGTCCTCGGATGACTTGTCGACCGCACGCTGAAGACAATCGACGCCCGCATCCGCCGCACCGGCCAGCAGTGCTGCGCGTCCGGCTTCCAGAAGGCTCCGCACCTCGGCGCATCCGCCGATGCTGACCGCATCACGAACGACCTGCGGGCGCGCAGCAGCGCGAAGCGCCGCCGATGGGGTCACGCCGAGCTCGCGTCGCAGCACGTCCTCGGCCACGGCGACCTGATGGAGCGCAGCCAGCTGATCGCCCGACGCTGCGAGACATCGCACGAGTAGTTCGTGGGCGCCTTCGTCGAAATGGTTGCGGGCCACGAGCCGGGACGCGTATCCCACCGCCTGCGTTGCCCGGCCATCGGCCAAGAGGTCCAGAGCTGCTTCGCGCAGGCGCGCCTCGATCGCCGCCGACACCCGGCACCGCTCGACGATCAGCCACGACTCGAACGCCGCGCAACCATCGACACGCACCCCCTCCAAGAACTCTCCGTTCATCTCCAGCAGCGCAGAACGATCGGCGACCGACGACAACACGTCGAGATCGAGTGATGCGCCCGCGATGGCCGACGAGATCGGGTCGCCCCGCAACGCCTCCGACACGCCCAGAGCGCGACGCAACTCGGCGAGAGACCATCGGAGTGCGCCGAGCGGATCGTCGGCGTCGGAGAAGAGCAACTCGGCGAGCTGCTGACGAGAGACCGCTCGCTCCGCGACAACGACATATGCGAGCATGGCCCACGCCTTATGGCCGCGCGGACGCCGGCCCTCGTGTCCGGTCCGCTCGATACTCGGCGGGCCGACCAATCGGATCACGATGTCCAACGGTTCGGGTTCGGCGATGACGACCATCGGCTGCGCACCCCCTTCGAGCACAGTGTCGCACCCCACCGCGAGGCGCCGCGCCGAATCCGCCTGGCAGGCGACGCCGACGCGGCGCATCGTCGCGATCAGGCCGGAACACCCGCCGCCAGCGACCTGACCGCATCAGTGGTCAATGCTTGACCACCGATACCCCAGTCACCACTCTTTGCCTCTTCGATGATCACCCACGTGACCGAGCGCATGTTCTCACCCTCGATCTCGACCATCGTGTCGGTCAACTTCTCGATCATCTCCTGCTTTTGTGCAGCGTCGAAAACCCCCTCGATCAGCTTCACATTGATCATCGGCATGTCGGCTTCCTTCCATTCGGTGACCACCCGGTGACGGTCACCGGATGAGCCCGACGGTACGACCCAAGCGTGTGACGAGCCGTGTGACGTCCCGCCATCAGCGAGCAATGAGATCTCGGCAGCGGCCGAGTCACGCCGACTCGAACAGCCTGTTCCGTCACACACCGGCTTCGAACCGCCCACCTTGACCAAACGGGACGGCGTAACCGACACGTATCACTCGCTCGTCCTACCCCAACGACCCCCGCGTGATTTCCGAGCGCTCGGCTTGGGCCGTTCCCGAGTGGCCGCCAACGTTTGGTTGACGAGAATCTGCGTGCTGGAAGTGTGCGATCAATAGGAGCCCGTGGAACCGTGCCGTTCAGCATGCGCCCC
>DASQFE010000749.1:0-5216 GCA_035633295.1 Ilumatobacteraceae bacterium
TCAACGGGTGCGACCGGCCCGGAACGGCCACCCGACCTCGAGCCAACGCTCACGAACAACACCCACCACGACCCCGACCACGCACGCCCCCGAACACGTCACAGCACGCGCTTGACATTCCGCTCCACATCATCGAGTGCCAGTCAGAGACCAGTGCTTCGGCGAACCCAGGCCTGACTTGGTACATTTCGCTCGCGAAACTCCTGGTCACGGCGTCGCTCGTGGGCGAAAGGGGCGACGCCGAACCTCATCAAATGCAGGATCCCCACCGATCCTCGTCAGACCCCTAGTTCACCCGTAGGAGACCGCTGCGATGGTCCCGTGTGGCCCCGCTTCCGCGTCGCCGTTCGAATCGGCGACGTGTGCGTGGTGCAACACTGGGACTGTCAGATCCGAGGCGGAGCGTGTTACCGCTTGGGGAGGTGTTCGAAGGGTTCGGCTGACTCCAGCGGGTCGAGGCAGCGGGTGAGCATGATGCGCACCTTGTCACCGAGTTCGTGGATGGCGACGATGCGTGTGATGAACTCGTAGATGCCGGCGCCGCTGCTGAAGGCGTGTTCGTAGCCCTTGGATGGGTTGGCCCGGTAGGTCTGAAGGATGTCCCACAAGGAGAGGTGGTTTGGTCCGTCCGGCACCAAACGCCCGTCGAGGCGGTGCTTGATGCCGACCTGGTCGCGGTCGTCGACGGATCCGTCGCCGTCGTCGTCGGGTTGACCAGGTGGGTAGGCCATCGGGGTGCCGAGCAGGTGGCTCCACCACCCGTGGCCCCGCTCGACATGCAGCAGGCGCAGCGCGCTCTGGATCGCTTCCGTCGAGTTGTTGACCTCGTCGAGGGTGCTCACCTCGAGCGTGCGGACCATTGCCCGGCGGTTCAACGGCAGCTCGAGTGGAATGCCCCACAGTTCGTGCATCAGTGCGTTCGTTGCGAACAGAGCGAGCGCGTCGGAGAAGTCGTCGGCCTTGTTGAGGAGGTTTTGGCTGTATCCGGCGGCGTGCTCTCGTTGCCACTGGAGGAAGAACCGGTGCAGGACGAAGCGGGGGCGCCACGAGTTCCGTTCGTGGCGGTGAAGAAAGATGGTGCGCTTGGAGTTCCAGGACACGCCGAACCCACCGTGGGCGTCGTAGACGACGTGCACCGGCTCGGGCATGGCCAGCCAGGCGTCCTCGGCCGCCAGGCGATCCATCGCGGCGCGCACCACGTACCACACGACGGCTGATTGACGGAAGGTTGTGTCGCCGAGCTCGAAGGGCTGGCCGGCCGCCACAACCCGGGTACCGACCGAAACCCCTGGTCCGTCGAGTTGGGTCTCCGACTTCCAGACGGTGCGCCAATTGCGGTCGCGCACATCGAGTGAGCCGATGTCTTCTTGGGTGCCGTCCTCCACCTCCAAGTCGGCGCCGCGCAGGCGGGCCTGCACACGGAGGAACCGGGTTCGACCGTTGTTGGCCTCCGAGACGCGGAAGTCGCCAGCGGCGTCGGTGCGCCCGATGCCCCACTCCGTCCACGGCCCGTCCGCACCAATGTCCGACGCCGAGACCTTGACCTCGATACCGTTCAGCGGCCAGTCGTGGATGTCGCCGTCGATCTCGTCCTCGCGCACGAGCAGGCGACCGCTGAGCGTCCACACCTTGCCGCCGCCACCAGCACCGCTACTACCACCTTGTGGCCCCGTCTCTACTTGTACGTCAGGGATCGATTTCATTGCCGCTACTCCTCTGGTCGGATCGTCACCGGACGTGCTCGATCTCGATGAGTCATACGCCGGAGTGGCGCTGCCGGTTCGCGACACAACCGCAACAGCGCACGTCCAACCCGGCGCCAGAAGGAAAGCGACATCGGGTCGGTCAACTCAGAGGCCCCGACACGGGCTGCGTCGGCCAGCGCGAGCCCGGTCCGACCCTCTCACTTTCACTGCGCGAGCGAAGAGCGGACCGCTCGTCGCTACCGCCGGGTCTCGGGGCTCCGTTAACGAGCGTGTCACCAGCCGCCAAGTCGCGGCCGAGGCGCGTTGTTCGGCTTCCTGTTGCAGCCCTTCGTGACGACGCATCCGCGATTGGCGCACGCCTCCTCGATGGCGGCAGTGACGAAGTCGTGAAGCACGATCATCTGCTTGATCCGTTTCAGCGCTTCAGCGTTTTCCTCCGACATCGGTGGTACACGGCGCTCGTCTCGATCGTCTCCCATATCGAAGGGTGTCCAGACCGACCACGATCGTTGCGCAACGCCCAGGAATCTTGTCGGAGATCGCATCTCAGATGGGGGTGGCAGCCAACCGGACGCGCTGCGAAGGGTGGCGCTGAGTCACGTTGCCTGACCTGGGAAGTCTCATCTGGGTAGCACGAATCGATTCTCACTGAGGATCCGCTATCCGTCACACCAGCGCGGTTGACCGATCCGCCCACCTCGACAGCAGCATCCGACTTGAAGAAGGATCCACGGGTGCGCGTCGCCGGTCCCGAGGCCACCCCATAACACCGGACGCGATCCGCACCCCGACACCCACATATCCGGCTGTGGGGCGTGCGACAGCTAATCCGTCGCCACATGATCCCAACTCGACAACCGGTGAGCACCCGTGGAGAACCGACGTCGATACCCTTCCCCGATTCACGCTCGTCGAGGACCGTCGCCGTGGCTCGACGTGGCGTTTGCCGGGGGCAAGCATCTGCGTTGCTGGATGACCGCAGGTATCCGTGTGGGCACGCATGGTAGGGCGGGTCAGTGGAGTGTGCGGGCTCGTCGTATTCCACCAGAGATGGTTCGGCCCGTGTCGAGGGTGCCGGAAGAGATGGACCGGTCAGACGACGTGCGTCACCCAGGCGTGCGGGGTACGGCTGCCCAATCGCGATCGCGCGACGAATTGCCGGCGGCGATGGCGGCCACGACAGTCGCGTTGACGAGTACGTGATGGATCGGGTAGATCGCTTCGGTGAACTGAACTGCGGTGAGTGCGGCGATGACGCCGCTGAGCCCGTCGATGATCCATGTCGACGTCGTTTCCGATGTGGGGGCGTTGTAGGCCTTTCGGACGGTTGGCACGATGGCGAGTACTTCGATGACGATGATGAGAACGAGTGCCAGTTCAGCGTCTTGGGTCAGCAGCCAGGCGATCGCTGCAGCTGTCGTCGCGACGAGCTGAAGGCGTTGGCCTATCGTGGCCCCCCCGGTCCCGTATTCGAGCGATAGCAGAAAGACGGTGGTGAAGCCGATTGCGGCGCCGGCCGTCAGCATTGCGCCTGCGGCGAGTCCGTCACGGAACTGGACGGCTGCGGCAAGACTCGACAAGAGCGCGAAGGCGAACCATGACACCCGATGCGGTCGGGTGGTGCCGCGAAAGATGTCGCGAATGTACGGAATGACACATCCCGCCGACATTGCCCCGGCGAGAAGTTGTAGGGCCTGTCTCATGTGCGACGACCAACGAATGCGAAGATGTGGTCGAAGCCGTCGTCGGCAAGTTGGGGAGTATCGAACCGTGTGATCTCGATAGGCGCTACGCCGCTTTCGATGAGTGCAGCGGTGAGGTCATTGGCGTCGAGGGCGGGGCTTGGCAGCCAGTGATCACCGACGCGGTAAGCCCGGCATCCGCCGAGCGCACTACCGATGAACCAACCTCCAGACGAAACATGCCCTGCGGCGTTGGCGATCATCATCGTGAACTCGTTGGTCGACGAGGTCGCAGAATCTGCGCAGAAGAAGCTCGTCACGACGTCGAACTCGGTGCGCTGGAGTTGAACATGGCTGTCGAAACGGTGCCCGATGCGAAGCGACGACGGTTGGCGTAGGTCGATCGTGTTCAGTCCTGACACCTTGGCGCGGAGCGAGTCCTCTCGTTTCGAAGTCGTCGGAGGAATGTCGGACGAACCGATCCGCCGTTCGAGTTCATGCACGGCACTCGTGAAGTGGGACCAGTCGTGGGCTTCAGGGTGCTGTCGCAGCCAGTTGTGTATCTCGGCGAGATTGTGGGCCATGAGGTCGCTCAGCTCGATCGATTGGACGAACGGCTCGAAGGCGAGCATTCGGTGCACCGTCGGGCCGCACCCAACATCGAGCAGGTGGAGGTCTGGTTGCCCTTGCGGCGGGCCGAGCAACGTGGGCAACATGGTGACAAGCCAGTCGAGCAGTGCGGCTTCGTCTTCCATGATGCTGGTGAAGTACGTCGCATTGTACGCGGACGGACTGAAGTGGCTTTCGACGAAAGCAGCGGGCACGTCAGTCAGTCGGTTCATGAAGCCGTCTCCTCACCGGACGTTGCTCTGATGGACGACCGTGTCTGTACGACGCTGCCCGCCCTAGCCGACTTGGCAATGTCGTGAACCCATATCGCCACCCCGACCCGCAAATCCTGAATCCTCAGCGCTTCCCGAACGGTCTTGGCAGACCCGCAGAGGTGCGGTCGCTGCCGCATGCGGAGAGGCCGACGACGGTGAGACTTGCCACCGTGGCGGTTGTTCTGGGTGTAGCGCATGGTGTGCTCCGGTCCTGGTGACACCCACTCGATCGGGGTGGGGCTGACCTGTGATACGTCGTGGGAGCACGAAGAGTTCGCGGACGCGCACAGTGCCGCCACCGATGGGCGGTAGTCGATGATTGTTCGGCAGTGCTCCGGTGGCTGCGGGGCGAGACCTGGCTCGCCTGATCCGAGCCGCTCCCGACCCCGCCGTAACCTCGGCGGTGGCCACTGAAACAGCCGACTAGGGTGCTCTCAGTGGTCACCGCTGAGGAACTCACCGGGTTCGGTCGAGGTGATCCCGACGGTGTACGGGCCGTGTATCGGGCGTACGGCGGAATGGTTTTCGCGGTGTGTCTGCGGGCGCTCGGCTCACGTGACCTCGCCGGTGAGGCGGCGCAGCAGACGTTTGTCAACGCATGGCGTGGTGCCAGCGCCTTCGACACCGAGCGCGATCTCGGCCCCTGGCTGGCGACGATCGCCCGACGTGCCTCAATCGACATCCATCGGCGAGAAGCGCGGCGGCAGACCACCAACCTCGACGATGTGCACGCCGGCCATGCCTCGATCGTCGAGTTGCCCGTCGACATCGGGCGCAGCTACGAGGTCGCCGAAGTTCGCGCCGCCATCGACTCGCTTCCCGACGACGAGCGCGAGGTGGTTCGCCTCCAGCATCTGGAGCAGCTCACCCAACCCGAAGTCGCCGAGCGCCTCGCGGTTCCGCTCGGTACCGTCAAGTCAAGATCGTTTCGCGCCCATCGCCAC
>DASQFE010000750.1:0-2558 GCA_035633295.1 Ilumatobacteraceae bacterium
GCGTTCGGTGCTCGCCGTTTCGCACGATGGGCCGACGTTGCTGACGGTGCATCATCCGCCGTTCGCGACTGGGGTCGGCTGGATGGACCGCGCGGGGTTCATCGGGCTCGATCGGCTCACGGCGGTGCTCACGGATCACCCCGTCGATCGGGTGCTGTGCGGGCACTTCCACCGGCCGATCAACTCCACCATCGCCGGGATCCCGGCGCAGGTGTGCCTGTCGACGGTGCAGCACATCGACCTCGACCTCGCCCCCGGTGCCGGCCCGAGCCTGATCATCGATCCGGTCGGCTACCAGATCCACCGCATCGCCGGCGCCGACATCGTGACCCACACCCGCTACCTCGGCACCGGCGCCGAACGCATCATCCCCAACTGGGCGCCCAGCGACTGATCTTTGCGGATCCTGTTCCGCTTTCCGGGACGGAATCCGCTCAGAACTACGGGGTCTCGCTCATCGACAAGGCGGACGGGCCTTCAGGCCGGGGCGGTCTGTGCTGCGACGGGGACCTTGGGTGCCAGCCCGCGGGTGGCGGCGACGTCGTCGTCGTCGATGAACCATGACACGATCGCCGCCGGCGCCATGATCAGCCCGACGGCGAGGAAGCCCGCCTGGTACGCGCCGAGTTGCTCCGCTGCCGGTGCGGAGTCGCCGCCGACCGATGCCAGCTTGGATGCGATCACGGTCGCCGCCAGCGCCACGCCGAACGCGTAGGCGATCTGTCGCTGCGTGTTGAACAGTGAGGTCGCGCGGCCGGTGTCGGCGATCGACGTCGTGCCGTATGCGGCAGTCTGGATCGACACGAAGACCATGCCGACGGCAAGGCCCCTCAGGAACGACAGTCCTGCGATCTGCGAAAGCGGCGTGTCGAGGCCGGCCAGCGCGTAGCAACACGTGATCAACGACGTCGCTGCCGTGCCGACGACCATGAGTCGCCGTGGCCCGACGATCCGGTAGAGGCGACGGCCGAGCAGGTTCGCCACGAGGAACACACCGACCGCCTGCGGTGCCTGGGCCAGCCCACTCTCCAGGGCGGTGAAGCCGCGCAGGCTCTGCATGTAGAGCGGGAGGACGAAGACCAATCCGAAGAACCCGGCGTAGATCATCGTCGACGCGATGTTGATCGTGCGGAACAGGTGGTCGCGCAGCAGCCGGAGCGCGATGAGCGGCTGGTCGACATGGAGTTCCACGACGATCATCGCAATCAGGCTCGCCACACCGGCGATGCCGAACGCGAGCGTGGTGGTCGACGTCCATCCTTCCTGTGGCCCGATCGACAGGGTGTAGAGCAGCAGTGACACCGCGGCGACGGATAGAACGAAACCTGCAGCATCGAAGCCACCGGGATCTGGCTGCACCGTCTCGCGTAACCACAGCGCCGACAGCACGAATGCCAGCGCACCGATGGGGACGTTGATGTAGAAGATCCACTGCCACGAGGCCTGATCGACGATCAGTCCGCCGAGCACAGGCCCGACGGCCGGAGCGATGACGGTCACGCTGAGCACCCCGATCGCGGCCTTGGCGCGGTCCTCCATCGAGAAGGCCCGGTAGAGCATCGCTCCACCGACGGGGGTGAGCAGCCCGCCGCCGACACCCTGCAGGACCCGGAACCCCACGAGCTGAGCGAGCGACTGCGAGAGAGCACAGAGCAACGACGTCGACACGAAGATCACGAGGGCGATCAGGAAAATTCGCTTGGTGCCGAACCGATCGCCGAGCCAGCCCGCTGCCGGGATCACCGCGGCCAGCGCCAAGAGATAGCCGAGCGCAACCCATTCGATTTCGGTGGTGGGCACCCCGAAGTCTTCCGCCATCGTCGGCAGCGCGACGTTGACCATCGTTCCGTCGATGACCGTCATGAAGAGGGAGAAGATGTAGACGGTCATCACCTTCGACTGGTACTTCACGGCGGTGACGCTAGGCGCGCCCTTCCATCAATCGAGCACCCGACCCCCACCCCCGCCGAGCGATGAGCGAGGAGCCGGTATTCGGGCCGTTCGCTCATCACCTCGCCCCCCACGCTCGGAGCGATGAGCGATGAGCCGGTATTCGGGCCGTTGGCTCATCGCTCGGGGGAATCGGGGGTGGGAGGGGCGGTCGGAGGTGCCAGGCTGATCGGCCGAAGCGCCATGTCCGACCTGCTCGACCATCCTCGCCGCTCGGCGGCCCTCGCCATCGTCGATGGTGGTCGGCTGGCGTATCCCGAGTCGCTGCCGATCACGGAACGGCGTGAGGAGCTGTTGGCGGCGATCCGTGATCACCAGGTGGTGATCGTCGCCGGGGAGACCGGGTCGGGAAAGAGCACGCAGCTCCCCAAGCGGTGCCTCGAAGCCGGGCGTGGCATCGAGGGGATGATCGGGCACACCCAGCCCCGCCGGGTGGCCGCCCGCACGATCGCCGAACGCATCGCCGACGAACTCGGATCACCGCTCGGCACCGACGTGGGCTACACGGTGCGGTTCACCGACCAGGTCAGTGAGGCGACGCTCGTCAAGGTGATGACCGACGGCATTCTGCTGGCGGAGATCCAACGCGACCGGATGCTGCGCCGCTA
>DASQFE010000751.1:0-2092 GCA_035633295.1 Ilumatobacteraceae bacterium
CCGCAGCCACAACCAGCCCGTCCGAGCTGACCTCATCGACCAGCTACTCCAACAGACCCCTTGACAAGATCACCCGGATAATGCCCGGTATGTGCGCTCGACGCAAGTGGTCGCGCGAGTGCCGGGCTATCCGGGAGACCGCTCGATAATGGTCCGGATAATCACCGGCGATCGGGAACGGCCCGCGCTGCAGTGCGGCCCAACTCGTGCACCCGATAACACCGATGGGCCGACGCCTGCCGAACGCGCTCGGTGATCGCGTTACGAGCTACCTGGTTGGCGAATGCACCCGCCGCATCACACCGGTTCTGTAGCGCGCGCTGCCGTGCCTCTGGGCCGCTCTACTTCGGGCATACCCGGGTGGGCTTCGAGCCTCCCGACGGGTGGTTATGCCGCGCGGTAGTCGTGTGCCTCGGTCCACCACAGCGGCGCTTATGGGTCGCATGCAGGTCGCCGGCTCGGCGTGCGCCGTCTCGGACCGGTCGGGTGTTCTGCCGTCCGACGCAACGCGCGTTCTGTCGTCGGGAGACGGGTGTGTCCGTTGCGCGAGTCGTCCGTCTCGGAAGACCACGCGCCGTCGCCTCCGATCTGCTGCCCGTAGCCGATCCTCGCCCGTCGCCGTCGACCGAGCGTCGGGCGGCGACCTCGCAATTCGGTAGCGCCGGGGAGCGCCGAACCCATACGGTGCAGCGATGGCTGCACCGTATGGGTTCGAACGACTGGCCGGGCTCGACTGCGTGAATGCGGTGACCACATTGTTGCAGCGGGTCCGCAACGCCCACCCGACGAAGGGAGCGTTCCAAGCTGCCGAGGTGCAGTACTGGTGGAACACCCCACACCCGACCGACACACTCGGCCAGCTGTTCTGGTTCGACGACCTCGGGCGTCCCGAGGCCGCCGTCGTCGCCACCGAGTTCGGCGAGGGAGCGTCGCTCGTCTACGACAAGATCACCGTCCTCATCGTCACCATGCCCGACGCGTCAGACGACTGGGTACGGCACGTCATCGGGCGTGGCCTCGACCACCTCGCAGAGGTGGGGATCGAGGCCATCGACCTCGAGGTCGACCGGGCGGACGACGTGAGCCGCTCCTTCCTCTTCGATCGAGAGTTCACGGTGAAGGGTGACGCGGTGGTCGAGTGCTGGCTCAATGCCGATGCCCGGCCGCCGATCAGCCCGCTCCCCGACGGTTACCGGTTGGCCGCCCGCCGGGACCTGATGGACCGCTCCCACCACATGACCGCCCCCCATCGACCCGGCTTCGAGGAACGGCTCAACCAACTCTCGTTGTACCGCAGCGACCTCGACCTGGTCATCCTCGACCGTGACGACAACCCAGCCGCCTACGCACTGTTCTGGAACGACCCGGTCACCAGCACCGGGGTCGTCGAGCCCGTCCGCACCTTCGACGAGCATCAGGGCCGTGGCCTGAGTCGCCATCTGCTGACGAGGGGCATCGGCCTCCTCGCCGACGCGGGCGCCCGCCGCATCTCCATCGGCTACGAACCCGACAACGAGATCTCCGGCCACTTCTACCGCAGCATCGGCTTCGTCCCCCACTGCCGAACCGACCTCCTCACCGGCCCGACCCGCCCGCCGACGGAGTAGTCGAGAACTCACACGATGACCTGACCGGGCGTTCTGATTGGTGTCCTTTGCCGCGGACTCGGTGAGAACCAGCGCCGTCCGCAGGCGAGCGAAGCGGGGGATACTCTCGCCAGTCAAATGCCGGATCCGACCACCGCCGCGGGCCCTGGTTCGTAGCGGACATCATCGCACTGGTCGTTGCCGACACCGCAGCAATCATCGCGGAAAGCGAAGCTGAGGTTCGAGCGATGCGCAACCTGGCAGGCATCGCGTGCGACACGAGCGCCTTCGCCACCCAGCAACGCGCGCCGTCCGACCCGCCCGGAAACAGCCAGAGTGCAGCGTCCGGCCGCTCGGCGCCTACCCACTCGGGTACGGCCCAAGCCGAGTGCCCGGAAATCACGGTTCAGCACGAAGCGTCGACGGCGTTACGTTCTGGTCCAGTTGGAGCGCAGAATCGCGTACGCCGATGTGTTCGAACGTGTGCCGTCCTCGTTGGTCCATGC
>DASQFE010000752.1:0-2880 GCA_035633295.1 Ilumatobacteraceae bacterium
CGTCGCTGGTGTTGTCGTCGTCTCGGTCGGCTCGCTCGCGATCGGTGGGTCGGAGTCGGAACTGCACGCCGCCGCAATCAGGGTCAGGCACGTTGCCAAGGCAGCGGCGCGCCGGAGGTTGGCTACCGCCGATTCACCTTCCACCGAACGACCCCGTAGAACATCTGACCCCCAACCCCTCGACCCGCTCGCCGCGACGCTACGCGCTCGTGCACTTGTGCGCAATGCCGAAATGCCAGTCGCCATGTCAGCTCTCCCAGTCCTGTTGCGTGCACGAGGTGCACACCGAACTTCGAGGAGGGACACGGATCGCCGTCGGGTCCCACGAGCCATTCATCGGCGACGTCATCTCGAACATACGCCCGCACGAGCAGAAGTCAAGAACGTCCACACGTCTCAACGGGTTCGCCGCCGCCCATCGCTGGAAATGAAACTGTGAGGCGAACTCAGTCCGAGTGATTTCCAGGGAACCGCAGGTTCCCACCCGTTGATCCATGTGAGCGAGCAAGCCGAGTCCTCATCGAACGGAACGGGTCTAGTCACGGAAGCGATGGCACCGCTTCTGCTGACCGTCACCCAGGCTGCTGCCGCCCTCGGCATCGGCCGCAGCACGATGTACACCCTCATGTACCGAGGCGACATCCGTCCCGTCCACATCGGACGCAGCGTTCGGATTCATCCCCACGACCTCGAGCAGTTCGTGGCTGCTTTGCCACGCGACAGTCTCTGAGCGCAAACTTTGCGATCAACCCGCCCCGGCGACCGTGAAGGGGCCGGTCGCCGTGTTGGTGTATCGAATAGCCCCCCGTCACTGAGAATCTATTGGTACCACCCACGTGAGACATGCCGGGTCAAGCCACGTGACCGGCACCACGCTCCGGTCGTGCGTCCGATCGTCGTCCCCCTATCGGACGACTACCGAGCGCTCGATCATGGCGGAATCGCTACCTGTGCGATAGACCCGATTGGCCAGCAGTCTCCGAGCCGAACACCATCACCGCGGTCGCCCGTGCGGCGCGTGGCGGAACTGGGGCGTGATGGTCGTGGTGACCACGTTGCCCGCTGCATCACGGCACGTGACCGAGAGTTCGAACGCTCGCGCCCAGATGAAGCGGATGCCGTGGACCACGATCGAGCGCGGCTTCCCGCCGGCTTTGAACAGCGCGACGATGTCACCGTCGTCGACGGCGTAACCGTTGAGATCGCTCGTCGTGGTCGTGCTGCCCCGGTCGTCGGTGCACGCCACCTCGACTCGGAACACGCCGTTGTTGCCGAGGGACGCGAGTCGCACGAGCGCCGCGTCGATCACGGGTGGCGTGGTGTCGGGCTCCTGGTCGACGAACACCGCCGCCGTGCGGGCGGGGATCACGAACGTGCCCGTCACCCTGTCGAACAGCGACGTGTGCACTACGGGATCGGCGGACGCGGCCTGCACCGGATGGAGCACGAGGTCGTGCCCGATGAACGTGGCGTCGGTGAACGTCACCGGATCGTCGGTGGCGTTGAACAACGTCGTGATGCCTTCGGCGTCCGGGTCGAGCTCCGGGGCCACGGTGTCGGAGACGGACATGACGATCAACCCCGGGATCTGGGTGGGCCCGGTGTTCTGGAACGTGAGCCGCTGCTGGATATCGGCGGCGGTCTCGAGCCGGAACAGCGGCGAACTCTCGCGGACAGCGAGGATCTCGCGGGCGTGCGCCGCGGTTCGTTCGATGTCGCCGGACGCCGGGCGCAGTGCCGGATCGGCGAGGAGCGGCGCCTGGATCGACCAGTCGCCCTGGTTCTTCGAGGCCACCGGCAGGCCGACGCCCCAGTTGTTCGACTGGTACGTGAAGTCGATCCGGTTGAACCAGTCGCCGGAGTTGTACGAATCGCGGTCGAGCGATTTCGACCGCAGCATGTCGTCGCCGCCGTGGAGGAACGGTACGCCCTGCGCGAGAACGGTCAGGTCGATCCCCAAGTTCTGGGCGCGCACCCGATCGGCCATCGTCGTGTCGACCGGGTGGTGGTACTGCGAGATGTCGAACAACGTCTGGTTGTCGTGCGCTGACACGTAGACGATGTTCTCCTGCGGGTCGGCCGTGTAGCCGGCCGGCGAGCCGTTGTAGTCGACCTCGGAGCCCGTGACGAGGTTGCCGTTGCGGTCGACGAACTCGTAGCCCGCCAGGTTGCCGGCGAGCCCGACACGGATCTGGTCCGCCGACAGCAGCAGCTCGGCGAGCGCGGCGTCCTGCGCGAGGCCGCCGTTCGAGTCGTACCACAGCCCGTTGATGAACCCTTGGTTGGTGATCAGGCTCTGCCCTTCGTCGAACGGACCGCCGCCGCGCACCGCGTCGCGAAGCCGGTCGGAGAATGTGCCGATGCCCGTCCCGGCCATGTTGAGCTGGGTGGCCTGCACGAAGCGGGCGTCGTCGGCCACCTCGCCGAAGTTCCACCCCTCGCCGTACAGGTAGATCTGCGACCCGTCGACGCCGTCATCGGCGACCGTCAGCTCGTCGAGGGCGGCCCGGAGGTCGAGCATGTTCTGCTTCGAGTGGTGACCCATCAGGTCGAAGCGGAAGCCGTCGACCTTGTACTCGCGCGCCCACGTGACGACCGAGTCGATCATCAGCTTGCCCATCATCGCGTGCTCGGTCGCGGTGTTCGCGCAGCACGTCGACGTCTCCACCGCACCGTCGGCGTTCAGCCGCTCGTAGTAGCCGGGCACGATTCGGCCGAGTACCGATGTGGGCGCCTGGCCGGCCGAGTTGGTGTGGTTGTAGACGACGTCCATCACCACGCGCAGCCCGGTCTCGTTGAGCGATTGCACCATCTCCCGGAACTCGACGATGCGGGTCGGCCCGTCCGGGTTGGTCGAGTAGGAGCCCTCCGGTGTCGTGT
>DASQFE010000753.1:0-2696 GCA_035633295.1 Ilumatobacteraceae bacterium
ATGCTCCCCGCCGACCACCTCGCCCCCGGCGTCGTACGCGTCTGGACCGCACCGAGCTCCGGGCTCCTCGACGTCGGCCGCTACCCGCACGGCGTCGACGACCTGAGCGTGCAACTCGCCGCCACGCTCGAAGCGGCCACGTTCGGCTCGATCCCCCGTGACGACATCATGAGCTGGAAGTACCGCAAGCTCCTGATGAACCTCGCCAACGCGATCGAAGCCGTGTGCGGCCGGGACGCACGCCTCGGCGAGATGGTGCGGGCCGAAGGCGAGTCCGTGCTCGCGGCGGCCGGGATCTCGGTGGTCAGCGCCGAGGACGACC
Source organism: Ilumatobacteraceae bacterium (assembly GCA_035633295.1). Lineage (GTDB taxonomy): Bacteria > Actinomycetota > Acidimicrobiia > Acidimicrobiales > Ilumatobacteraceae > Sva-07. The sequence goes on from DASQFE010000753.1 coordinate 323, forward strand.
GGGCCCGACGCGGCGACGCACTCAGGATCCAGCCCGTCGGCGACGAGCAACGCCGCGCGGGAGGATCGTCGTGGCAGAGCCTGCAACGCGGCACCGGCACGATCGAGACCGACCACCTCACCGGCGAGATCGTGCTGCTCGGCCGGCTCCACGGCGTCCCGACCCCGGCCAACCGTGCACTGCAGGACCTCGCCGCCCACATGGCACGCACCGGCGAACCGCCCGCATCACACACCATTGACGACGTGCTCAGGTCGATCGACGCCGCCTGACTGTCAGCTTCCACCGCGCAGCACCACTGCTCTACACCTACTGCACACCTGACGTGTATAATTGGTGTATGAGCAGGACTCGAACCAACATCGAGATCGACGACCACTACGTCGAGGCGATCATGGATCGCTTCGGGGTTCGCACCAAGACTGACGCAGTCGACCTCGCGCTGCGGCATCTCGCCGGCCAGCCGATGACGCGCGACGAGGCGTTGGCAATGCGCGGGAGTCATGCGATCGCGACCGTGCCCCGCGACACCGAACCCGCAACGGAATGATCCTCGTCGACACCTCGGCGTGGGTGGAGTTCGATCGGGCGACCGCGAGCCGCGTCGACAACCGCTTGACCGAGCTGATCGCCACCACCGACGACGTCGCCGTGAGCGAACCCATCATCATGGAGGTCCTCGCAGGGGCTCGAGATGACCATCGGGAGAAGGATCTCCGCCGACTCATGGACCGCTTCACACTGCTGCGGTTCGACGCTCCGGTCGACTTCGACGGGGCGACGAGGATCTACCGGACATGCCGGCGTTCCGGCGTCACCCCGAGGGGTATGGTCGACTGCATGATCGCCGCAGTGGCGTTGCGGTCCGGGGCCAGCCTGCTGACTACCGACTCGCATCTCGAGCGGGTCGCCCGCGTGATGAGGATCGAGCTCGACACCGCCTGGACCCCGGGGACGGATCAGCCGGGTCGGGCCTGATCACACCCGCACACGTTCGCCTCAGCCACCGGCTCGCTTGCGGGGATCAGCGGGAAACGAGCGTGCGTCCACCAGCCGGGTCGAGATGTCGGCGGCCAGCCGGATGATCTGATCGAGTTGATCGCCGCACGCCTCGACGAGCGCCTGCTGGCCGGCGTCGGTTGCGGCCTCGATCGCCGCGCGAGCAGCGCGACCCGGGTCGGTGAGCTCGTCACCCTCCATCCAGCCACGCGCCTGCAGGCGGCTCACCCCGTCCGCCAACGCGTCCGGCCCGAACCCGCGCGTCGCGCTGTACTCGCCCAGCCCGAAGCCGAGCCACCGTTCGGTGAGCACATTGGCTTCCACTGCATCGAGCCCTGCCGCCACGAGCGCCGCGAGGTGACCGTCACCGCGATGCTCACGAACGAGTTCGGCTGCCCGCCACAGTCGACCGCCCGGCGATGACGGCACCGGCAAGGAACGGAGCGCGCTGAACAGGGGTCGGCCGAGGCCGTCGAGACCGTCCACCGCCCGGAATAACGGATCAGCAATCGTGCCGCACTCGTCAGGACCGGCGACCGCATCGAGACTCGCTGCCGCGCCGGTTGATCGCGCTGCCAGGATGTCGTCGCGCGTTGCACTGGCGACGCCGGCCTCGTAGGCGGCTGCAATCATGCGGGGCTCGAAGACACCGAACGTTGCGGCAACCACCGACGCCGTCGGTGTACCGAGTGCGGCGGCACGGCCCCAGACGTAGCCGGGGAAGAAGTCCACGCCGAGCGCCATCAGACCCTCCCCTGCCGGCCGAGACCACCAGCCCTGCGTGGCGATCGGCTCCAACGCATCACGAAGGCGACGCGCCGGGGTCGGCTCCAGCTCCGGTTCGGCGAGCGGCTCGGCGAGCGGCGCGAGGAAGATGGCGGCGATGTCGTCGTAGGTCACGCCCTGACTCTCTCAGGAATCCGCGAACTCAGCGCCGCGAACGCTTGAGTCGCTTCGGGCCGGCATCGACGAGGTCGGCCAGGGCTCGTTCCACCTCTTGGGCGAGGACGATGCTCGACATCTCCCGGGCCACCGGCCGCAGCGCGCCGACGGCAGCCTCGATCTCCTCGGGTGATGCGCCACCGGCGAAACCGGTGCCCGTGCGCTCGACAAGCAGCTTGACGGTGTCGTCGACCGCCTTGGCGAGACGACGACGCAGCAGATCACGAACACGCGCCGTGACCTCGATGTCGACGCCCGCCTGACGGAGCTGCAGCGCATGATGCAGCAGTGTCGGGCTGTCGACGATCCACGTCCCATCGGCCGATGGTGTCACGAACCCGGCCCGCTGCAACTCACCGATCACCCCAGGCTTGGTGACGCCGTACTGTGCCGCCACGGCAGCGAGCTCGTCCTGGGTGAACGTTCGAGGTCG
>DASQFE010000754.1:0-2267 GCA_035633295.1 Ilumatobacteraceae bacterium
GCTTCGTGCGGGGCTCCTTGGCCGGGCCCACCGACGGGAACATCACCTTGTGGGGATTGGTGATCGTGACGATCCGAGGTCCGGCGTCGATTTCGACCGGCTCCCCGAACTCCCCGGCCTTCGCCATCACGCCAACGTTACATCCGGGGTCAGACCCCAGATGTAACAACCCACGCGTCCCGGCGGGCTGACGATGATGGGGTGCTGTTACATCTGGGGTCTGACCCCGGATGTAACGCTATTGGGCGGTGTGGAGGTCGGCGTTGAGGGCGCCCCAGGTACCGGAGCGGACGCGGGCGACGACTTTGCCGGACTGGCCGTCGCGGATGAACATCAGATTGTCGCGGCCCGACAGTTTGCGCGCCTTCACCACGCCGTCTGGCGTGAGCACCGGCGTGCCGGCCGTGACGTACAGGCCCGCCTCGACCACGCAGTCGTCGCCGAGGCTGATGCCGATGCCGGCGTTTGCGCCGAGCAGACAGCGTTCGCCGATGGTCACCTGCTCTTTGCCGCCACCCGACAGCGTGCCCAGGATCGACGACCCGCCGCCGATGTCGCTGCCATTGCCGACGACGACGCCCGCAGTGATTCGGCCTTCGACCATCGACACGCCGAGCGTTCCGGCGTTGAAATTGCAGAACCCCTCGTGCATCACGGTCGTCCCTTCGGCCAAGTGGGCGCCGAGGCGAACGCGGTCGGCGTCGGCGATGCGGACACCGGACGGGATCACGTAGTCGGTCATCCGGGGGAACTTGTCGAGGCCATGCACCGTCAGCATGCCGCCTGCCAGCCGGACGTTGAACCGAACATCGTCGATGTCGGCAACGGAGACTGGGCCGAGGTTGGTCCACACGACGTTGTTGAGCACGCCGAACAACCCATCCATGTTCAATGTCCGTGGGGCCGCGAGGCGATGGGAGAGCAGGTGTAGCCGAAGGTAGGCGTCCGATGCCGAGACTGGTCCCTCGTCGACATCGATCGTCAACCGCACCGGGCGGATCGTCACGCGCCGAACGTCGTCGGTCGTGTCACGCATCCCGAGCTGCGACTCGATCTCGTCGGTCGGGCAGTCGGCGTCGCCGAACTCACCCCAGCCGAGCCAGCGGTACCACGTGTCGAGCACGGATCCATCGGCAGCGATCGTTGCGAGGCCGGCGCCCCATGCCATCTTCGTCATTGCACGCCCTTCAACATTGCGGATTTCACATCACTTCGGGTCGGAGAGTGGGGAAGAGGATCACTTCCTTGATCGAGTCGACGCCTGACAGCAGCATGGCAACGCGGTCCATGCCGATGCCGAGCCCGCCGGTCGGTGGCATGCCGTACTCCAGCGCGCGGATGTAGTCCTCGTCGACGGTGCCCGCCTCGTGGTCGCCGGCGTCCTTTGCCACCTGTTCGTCCTCGAACCGGAGCCGCTGTTCGACCGGATCGTTCAGCTCCGAGTAGCCGTTGCCGAGTTCACGCGAGTCGACGAAGATCTCGAACCGCTCGGTGAGCCACGGGTCGTCACGATCGGCGCGGGCAAGCGGCGAGATCTCCTTCGGGTGTCCGGTCACGAACGTCGGCCGCACGATGTCGGCCTCGCACAGCGCCTCGAACAGTTCCTCCACGAGCTTGCCGCCACCCCAGCGGGCTTCCCAACGCACGCCGTGCTGCTCGGCGAGCGCCCGCAGTTCCTCGATCGGTTGGCTCGGATGCACCGTACGCCCGGCCTTCTGCGACACCGCATCGACCATCCGAATGCGGGGCCACGGCTCGGCGAGGTCGACCTGCTGGCCGCGAATCTCGATGACTGTCGTGCCGATCGCATCGCGGGCAGCCTGGGTGACGAGCACCTCGCTGATGTCCATCACGTCGTTCCAGTCGCCGAACGCCTGGTAGAGCTCCATCATCGTGAACTCGGGGTTGTGGCGGGTGGAGATGCCCTCGTTACGGAAGATCCGCCCGATCTCGAACACCCGCTCCATCCCGCCGACGATCAACCGCTTGAGGTGCAACTCGAGCGCGATGCGCAGGTACAGCTGCATATCGAGGGCGTTGTGGTGGGTGATGAAGGGCCGCGCATGCGCGCCACCGGCCTCGACGTGCAACACCGGCGTCTCCACCTCGATGAAGTCGCGGCCGTGCAGCGTGCGGCGGAAGCTGGCGATGATCTCGTGGCGGATGCGGAACGCGCGGCGGGCATCGTCGTTGACGATGAGGTCGGCGTAGCGCTGGCGGAACCGGGTGTCGATGTCGGTGAGGCCGTGCCACTTGTCGGGCATCGG
>DASQFE010000755.1:0-4115 GCA_035633295.1 Ilumatobacteraceae bacterium
GTGGGTGTGGCCGAGCGGTCAGAACTGCTCCCCCGCCCTGATGTCGCCGCCGGTGACGTACTCGTCGGCGTCACGTCGAGCGGGCCCCACACCAACGGCTACTCGCTCCTGCGCAAGATCTTCGACTGGATTCCGATGGACGTCACCCCTGACGGCTTCGACCGCTCGCTCGGCGAGACCCTCCTCGAGCCGCACCGTTCGTATCTCGACGTGCTTCGTCCTGCGCTCGCCTCGGGTCACGTGAAGGCGCTCGCCCACATCACCGGTGGCGGCCTCCCCGAGAACCTCCCGCGGGTGCTGCCCGACGACGTCGACGCCGTGATCGAACTCGGCTCGTGGCCGGTGTCGCCGCTGTTCCGACTCGCCCGGGAGTTGACGCCGCTGATGGCGACCGACGAGCTCTATCGCACGCTCAACATGGGAATCGGCATGGTCATCGTGTGCGCCCCTGACGAAGCCGACGCGCTGCGCTCGACCATCGCCGAACCCACCTTCGTCATCGGCCACCTACGGCCCGGCTCCGGCCACCCCACCGTCCACCTCACCTGACCCGCCAACCTGAGCCGACCCGATCTCCTCATCCGAAATTCGGAGTGATTCGTGCGCTGGGCGCACGAATCACTCCGAATTTCGGGTTGGGTGCGGGGTGTTCGGAGGGAGAGTGGATTTTTCGTTCAGGTTCACCGGTCCCCGGGGTATGCATCGCTAGGTTCGACACATGGGAGCCACCGACCCCGACCGCCCGATCCGGGCCAAGCGGCTGGTCGTGCTCGTGTCGGGCGGGGGATCGAACCTGCAGGCGATCATCGATGCCTGCACCGACGAGCGACTGCCTGCCGACGTCGTTGCGGTGGTCTCGAACCGTCCGGACGTGTTCGCCCTCCAACGGGCCGACGCGGCGGGCGTCCCTGCCGTGCACGTCGGGGTGCACCCGGGTGAGGATCGTGCCGACTACGACGCCCGTCTCGCCGATGTCGTCGCCGGCTTCGACCCCGATCTGGTGGTGCTCGCAGGATGGATGCGCCTGCTCACAATGAGCTTCCTCGGCTGGTTCCCGAGCCGGGTCGTCAACCTCCATCCCGCCCTGCCCGGCGACCTGCCCGGCACGCATTCCATCGAGCGGGCGTGGGACGAGGCAGTCGCCGGCGCTCGCATGCAGACCGGTGTGATGGTGCACCTCGTCCCCGACGAGGGTGTCGACAACGGGCCAGTACTCGGCACCGCCACCGTCGACATCGACACCGACGCCGGTTTCGACGCGTTCGCCGACCTCGTCCACGCAACAGAACACCGACTCCTCGTCGCCACGCTCATCTCGCTCTGTACCGCCACACCCGACCGCACGGAGGTCTCCGCATGACCGATCAACGCCGCACCGGCACGAACGACGACTTCTTCGACCGGTTCGAGGCCCTCACGTTCAACGACGTCGTCGTGATCCCGGGCTATTCGGAAACGCTGCCCGATGAGGTCGACACCTCGGCAACGTTCGCCGCCGACATCCAGCTTGCCGTCCCACTGGTGTCGGCCGCAATGGACAAGGTGACCGAAGGTCGCATGGCGGTCGCCATGGCTCGCCACGGAGGGATCGGTGTGATCCACCGCAACATGTCGATCGACGACCAGGCGTCCGAAGTCCAGAAGGTGAAGAGGTCGCAGTCGGGCATGATCACCGACCCGGTGACCCTCGCGCCGACAGCGCTGCTGCACGAGGCCGAAGACCTGATGCACCGCTTCAAGTTCTCCGGGGTGCCGATCACCGACCCGGACGGGCGGCTCGTCGGCATCCTCACCAACCGCGACATCCGCTTCTGCGAGGGATCCGACTTCGAGCGGCCCGTCACCGACTTCATGACCTCCGACGGGCTCGTGACCGCCGAGGTCGGAACCTCACTCGATCAGGCCAAGGCGATCCTGCAGCAGCACCGCATCGAGAAGCTTCCCCTGGTCGACGCCAACGGCCACCTCGCAGGGTTGATCACCGTGAAGGACATCCAGAAACGGCTCGACTTCCCCAACGCCTCACGTGACGGTCGCGGTCGGTTGCGATGCGCGGCTGCCGTCGGGGTCGGCGACGACCTCGAGGAGCGTGTCGAGGCGCTGCTTGCGATGGGCGTCGATGCGGTGTCGATCGACACCGCGCACGGACACTCGGCCAACGTCGTCAAGGCGATCCAGCGAATCAAGGGCTCGTGGCCCGATCTAGCTGTCACCGCCGGCAACGTGGTCACCGAGGAAGGCGTTGAAACGCTCGCCAATGCCGGCGCCGACGCCGTCAAAGTCGGCGTCGGGGCCGGTTCGATCTGCACGACTCGCGTGGTGTCCGGGGCCGGCATGCCGCAGTTGTCGGCGATCTGGTTCACGGCGCAGCGCGCCCGCCAACTCGGCATCCCGGTGATCGCCGACGGTGGTATCACGTTCTCCGGCGACATCGTCAAGGCCGTCGTCGCCGGTGCGTCCACGGTGATGCTCGGCTCGTTGTTGGCAGGCACCGAGGAGAGCCCCGGCGAGATGGAGCTGTTCGAAGGTCGCCGGTACAAGAGCTACCGCGGCATGGGTTCGATGGGCGCCATGACCGGCGACAGCCAAGACCGATACGCCACTGGTCAGTCATCGGGCGCCAAGTCCGCGGTCGGCGCCGGCAGCAACAAGCTCGTCCCCGAGGGCATCGAGGGGCGTGTCCCGTATGCCGGCCCGCTCGGTGACGTCGCGTACCAGCTGGTGGGAGGCCTGCGCTCCGGCATGGGATACGCCGGCGCCGCCACCCTCGACACGCTGCGAGGGGCCCGCCTGATGCGTGTCACCACGGCTGGACGCGAGGAGTCACATCCCCACGACGTGACCATCACCAAAGAAGCGCCCAACTACCAACGCACCTGACCCGTCCGAACCAAGTTGTCGCGTGGTCGAATTGTCAAGTCGACTCAGGAACTCGTCGATGAGAATCGAGATGGATGATGTGAAGTGGGCGGATTCCCCCCACGATGGTTGACCTCCTCGACTCCAACGCGCTCCGGATCTTTGCTTACGGCCTCGCCGCGCTGCTTGCCGCTTCGTGGGGGGTTCGCGAACGGCGATGGACCGCTGTGCGCCACCTCGACTGGTGGCCGTTCTACTGGTTCATGAGTGCGGCCCTGCTCGTCGTCATCGGAGTCGGGCGCGCCGGCGCGCTCGGCGATCTCATCAGCGAGATCGGTCGCGAGCAGGCCCGTTCGAACGGGTGGTACGACACCCGTCGCTCCCTGCAGGCTGCGGTTGTGATCGTAGTCGCTGTCGTGTGGTTTCTCGGTGTGGCAGTCGCCGTGTTGCGCGTTCCGCCGCGGCGGCGCCGCTACCTGCCACACGTGATCCTGCTGTCGACCATCATTGCTTTCGCGGCGATCCGGCTCGTCTCGCTCCACCAGATCGACACGGTGCTCTATCGGCGCGATGTCGCCGGCGTGCGCATCGTCGCGGTCGTGGAGCTGAGCCTGCTCGTCGCCGCCGCCATGGTGACGGTCACAACAGCCAGGTTTCCCCGGAACTCCGCAGCACTCGGCCAACAGGAGGTCGTTCAGCGACAACCAACCTGCGCTGACCTTGACTGAGACGACCCCTCAGGTGAGCTTTTCGACGAAGGCTTCGAGTTGACGCAGGTTACGGCACTCGTAGACACCATCGGTGTGGGTGCCGTACTCGCCGACGATCGAATCGCCCGTGTTCCAGTAGCTGCGGGGCTCGGGGTTCAGCCAGTAGACGTGTCGGGCCTTCTGCGCGATCTCCTTGACGACCCAGGCCTGGCTGGCGTGGTAGTTGTTGCGAGCATCGCCGAGCAGCAACACGGTTGACTTCGGGCCGATGTCCTTGCCGTAGCGCTCCCAGAACACTTCGAAGGCATGGCCGTAGTCGGAGTGCCCGTCGACCCACACCACGTCGGCTTCGGTGTTGACCCGGTGGATGGCTTCGGTGATGTCCTCGGTCGCTCGGAAGTAGTCGGTGACCTCGTCGATGCCGTCGATGAACACGAACGATCGGACCTTCGAGAACTGGTTCTGGATGGCGTACACGAGCATCAACGTGAACCGGGCGAATGCCGCAACCGACCCCGAGATGTCGGCGATGACGACCAGTTCGGG
>DASQFE010000756.1:0-2826 GCA_035633295.1 Ilumatobacteraceae bacterium
CCTCCAGATCCTTCCAACGCCACGACAGGTCCGGCTCCACCACGACGTCGAGCATCAGGTCCATCGCTTCGAACCCGATCGGGTTCCGGCACATTGGCTCCTGCAGGTTGACGTACCAGCCGAGGTGACTGCCGTCGGGACGCCACGACACCAAGATCGTGTACCAGTCATCGGGCCGCACAATCCACAGACTCGACACGTCCCACACGTGCTCACCCAGCAGCCAATCGCGGTGCTCGAGGCCGGCGATCGTCCGCGCCTGCACATCGCCCGGATCAGGACGCGTTGGCGGAGTGATCGGAACCTTGCGAACCGTGCCATGAGGAATCCACAGCAACGTCCGCTGTGCGGTGTCCTCCACGACGATCAGCGGCCGGGCAGCCCAGACACGACCATCCCACACCTCCTGATGCACGACCGTCTCACCCCACTGCCACACCGTCGAATCTGTGCAGATCTCGCCGCGAGCAGGATCCCTAGCGACAGGGCGCACCCGCTGGTGGGCGCACACTTCGACACGCAGAAACCCGGGGGTCGGCCGTCCAAAGGCACTCGGGTTCGGCCCTTATGCCGGTGATGTTGTCAAGTGGGTGGTGTAGAGCTGGTCGACTTTGTCGGCGGCGGCGAAGTATTCGTCGGCGACGGTGCGGTCTGCGATGCGGGCGTAGACGAGGGTCATGCGCATCGATCGGTGTCCCAACATTTGGGCGATGGCTTCGAGGCTCATGCCGTTGTTGATCGACTGCGTCGCGAGCGTGTGACGCAGTTGGTGGGGGTGGACGTGGCCGATCCCAGCGATCCGCGCGCAGGCTCTCACGACGCGGCGAACGACGTCGACGGACAGGGGTCGACCCTTGTTCGAGATGAGCCGGCCGGTCGTGTTCGGACCGTTCCAGTCGAGCCAGTCGCGGTGCAGCTCGACGAGGTGTGGGAGCAACGGGACGTAGCGGTCGGTGTGAAGTTTGCCGACCGGGACACGCAGCCAGTTCGTCTCGTTCATGGTGATGATGGCGTCGTCGGTGAGCTCGCAGAACTCGGTGATGCGCAGCCCGGTGCGAGCCAGCAGTTCGATGATGAGTCGGCGTTGCGGGTTCAGTCGGACAGCAGCAGCCATGAACTTTGCGGCCTGTTCGTCGTCCAAGAATTTGGGCAGTGGTTCGTCGAGTTTGGGGAGGTCGGTCCACATGATCGGGTTGCGTGTCGGGGTGTCGGGGTGGTCCCATTCGATGAGTCGTTCGAACACGACGCGCAGGATCGACAGTCGGAGATGGATCGTCGATTTCTTGAGTTGTTCACCGCGCTGGTTCTCGCGGGTGGCGAGCCAAAGCTTGAACTGCTCGATGTGGCGACGCTCGATTTGGCGCAACGCGATCACGTTGGGATCGTGGCCGATGAGCCAATCGGAGAAGATCCGCAACGCCGAGTCGACCGCCTTCACGGTCGACGGTCGAGCCGTGACAGCGATCTGCGCGACGTAGTCCTGACAGGTTGCGGCGAGGACCGGGGCATGGGCGGCGATGCGCGCCCAGTGGTCGTTGGAGTGCTGCGGTTCGATCGACAGCATCGTCATGACGCCACCGGCTTTCGGCCGAGCGCAGCTTGGGCATCTATGGCTTGAGCTGCACGTATGTACTCGCCGGCGAGCCAATCGTTGGCCAGGTGCAGGTAGATCTGCGTCGATGAGATCGAGCGGTGACCGGCTTGGGCTTGGAGTGCTTCGAGTGCCATGCCGGCCTCGCGGAGCCGGGTGAAACAGGTGTGGCGAAGCTCATGGCACGTCGCGTGTTCGAGCCCGGCACGCCTGCGGGCGCCGAGCATGATCTCGTCGAGTCCCTTCGCCGTCAGCGGTCGACCGCGGTTGGGTCCTTTCAACACGACGAACACGAACGGTGTCTCCGCGTCGGCGGGTCGCTCGAGATCGAGGTAGCGGCGGAGCGTGTCGAAGAAGCGTGGTGAGATCGGCACGATGCGTTGATGGCCGCCCTTGCCGTCCGCGATGAACAGTCGGCGTTCGCCCCAACGCACGTCTGACAGTCGCAACCCGAGGACTTCGCAACGGCGCAGCCCGGCGAGCAGCATCGCGTCGATCATCGCCCGATCCCGATCCTTCCGCAGCGCCTCAACGAGCTTGATGACGTCGTCGTGATCAAGGATCTGGGGCAGGTGCCGGACCGGGCGAACCAGTGGGATCACCCGCCGATCACGCGTCACCGGGGACCGCACTGGCATGCCGCGCTGGACCGGATTGTGATCCAACTCACCGAGCGCGACGAGGTGCGAATAGAACCCCGCCAGCGACGACAGGCGACGTCGGATCGTCGACAACGCCAACCCGTTCGGCTGGTCGATCGGGATCACCGTCGCGTCGGCCGAACCGGTCCGCTGGACACGGATGAACTCGAGCAAATGACGGCGCCGGACGTCGATTGGGTCGACGTCGATGACCGTGAAGAACACCTTCAAGTCGTAGACAACCGCCAGCGTCGAGTTCGGCCGAAGCCGCGCATGGACGGACTCCAAATAGTCGTCAACGAGTGGATGGCCGAGCGTCGGAGCGACCCTCGAACCAGAGTCAGGAAGCGTCAGCTTCGGGAACGTAATGGGCTTCATGTGATCCTCCGATCACGCCCGCTGCACCATCGTCACCGACAGCGAGAACGGGCGGGTGGATCACCGACATATCTACCCAAGCAGCGCACCCGATAATCCCGGCTACGTTGACACGATCTGATTGTTGACGTCGCCGGTTCCTCAACGGTCGCGAGCAAAGCTCAACCGCGGGCGGGAGCCATCCTGAGACTCAGCAGGCGATGGGCTGGCCCCGGA
>DASQFE010000757.1:0-3778 GCA_035633295.1 Ilumatobacteraceae bacterium
TCGTACCAGCTGAAGTGGGGCACGTTCTCGTCGGACCACCGGCCGCGAGCGATCGACTTGATCGTCTGAACGGCGACGCCGCGATCGGCACAGACTTCGAGCAGTTCTTCGACGTCGGCTCGGTAGGCCGGATTGTCGAGCAGGATGAAGTTGACCGGGAACAGCACCGACGCGAAGTCGAATCGTTCGAGACTGCGCAAATGCATCCCGGGTATGCGAAGGCCGTGGCCGGTGATGCCGATGTGGCCGACGAGCCCTTCGTCGCGGGCCTCGGCCAGTGCTTCGACGGCGCCACCGGGCGCGAACGCCCTGTCGAATTCTTCGGGCTCGACGAGGTTGTGAAGCTGGATGAGATCGACCCGCTCGACCGCCATCCGTTCGAGCGACCGCTCGAGTTCCGCACGCGCTGCGGTTCCGGTGCGCTCCCCCGTCTTGGTCGCCAGGAACACCTCGTCGCGGTGTTCGGCGAGCCACAGCTGCAGCCGATCCTCGGACGCTCCGTATCCCGCGGCAGTGTCGATGTGATTGATCCCCCACTCGTGCACCTTCTGCAACGTTGCGTCGGCGCGGTCCTGGCTCATGCCACCCAGCGCCGCTGCACCGAAGACCACCCGGGTCGATTCGTGGCCGGCGAACGTTGCAGTGGGGAGTGAGGTCATGACGGCGACACTACTGAGGCCCCGATCTGGGAAGATCACCGGGTGATCAAGCGAGTGGACATCGACGTCGAACAGTTCCAGCGTGACGGCGCAACGGTGTTGCGCAATGCGATCGACGCGCAGGCGCTCGAGCTGCTGGCCGAGGGCGTCGAGTACAACCGGACGCATCCGAGCGAGTGGTCTCACTGGTACACGAGCCCGAACGAAGCCGTGGGGTTCTGGACCGACTATGTGACGTGGCCGCAGGTCGAGCAGTACCGGAGGGTGGTGTTCGAGAGCGAATTGGCCATGTTCGCCGGACGACTGATGCAGTCGTCGACCGTTCGCTTCTTCCACGAGCACGTACTCGTGAAGGAACCCGGTGCGTCGGAAGCGACCCCGTGGCACCACGACGATCCGTACTATGGAATCGACGGCATGCAGAACGTGAGCATGTGGATCGCACTCGACCCCGTGCCCGCCTCATCCGGTCTCCGGTTCATCGCCGGCTCGCACCTCTGGGGGAGGCGGTTCGTGCCCCGCAAGTTCATCGACCACACGCCGTACGGTGCGGCCGATGATCGATTCGAGCTCCTCCCGCCAGAGGTCGACCTGTTGGACGGCAACGACGTGATCGGCTGGGACGTGCAGCCCGGCGACGTGCTGGCGTTCCACTTCCGGACACTCCACGGCGCGCCCGGCAACGACCTCACGACGCGTCGCCGAGCCGTGAGCCTGCGCTGGCTCGGCGACGACGCTCGATTCGGTGTTCGCCCGTGGACCACGTCGCCGCCGTACGAACCGAACGGCCTCGTGCCCGGCGGCCCACTCGACGGCGACGCCCGCTTCCCCCTCGTCATCGGCTGACGTGCAAGATGGCGGGATGACTTCGTCGCCGCCACTCCCTGCCGCTTTCGACAACCGGGTCAGCCGCGACCTGGGGGTCGAGATCCCGATCGTGCAGGCGCCGATGGGATGGATCGCTCGCTCGCAACTCGCTTCGGCCGTGTCGCGTGCCGGGGCGTGCGGAATTATCGAGACGTCCTCGGGCGAACTCGATGCGGTCAAGGACGAGATTCGCAAGATGCGCGATCTGACCGACCGACCCTTCGGCGTCAATATCGCCCAGGCATTCGTGCGCGACCCGGCGATCGCCGAGTTCGTGATCGACCAGGGCATCAAGTTCGTCACCACATCGGCCGGGTCGCCAACGAAGTACACCGGCATCCTTAAGGAGGCCGGCCTCACCGTGTATCACGTGGTGCCCACACTTGCGGCCGCACTGAAGGCAGTCGATGCCGGCGTCGACGGCCTCGTCGTCGAAGGCGGCGAAGGCGGCGGGTTCAAGAGCCCGACTCCGGTGGCCACGATGGTGCTACTGCCGCTGGTGCGGTCGAAAGTCGACGTGCCGATCATCGCCGCTGGTGGCATCACCGATGGGTACACGATGGCCGCCGCCTTCGCTCTCGGTGCCGAGGGTGTGCAGATGGGCACCCGCATGGTGTCGGCCGCCGAGTCGCCCGTGCACCAGAACTGGAAGCAGGCGATCATCGACGCGGCCGAGACCGACACGCTCTTCCTCAACCAGCGCCACTCCCCCGCGTTGCGCGCGCTGCGTACCGAACGCACCGAGGCGCTCGTCAACGCCGAGCACAACGTGTTCGGCGACTTCGGAGATCCTCAGGCGCTGTACTTCGGTGGCGACATGAACGCGGCGATCGCCCTGTCGGGTCAGGTGGCCGGCCGAATCGAGTCGGTCCGCTCCGTCGCCGACATCATCAACGACACGATCGCCGAGTTCCACGACGCCATCACCCGCCTCACCGGGTGACAACGACGCTGCTACTCCGAGGGCACCGCGTCGAGAACGGTGCGGATCGCCTGAGCGGCACCGAGCAGTGCGGCGCTCTCGTACGGAACGACCACCTTGGTGTTCGCGCTGTCGGCGAACTTGCTCAACGTGTCCAGTTGCAAGATGGCGATGAGCGAAGGATCGGGGTCTGCCTCGGTGATCGCGGTGTAGACGCTGGTGATCGCCTGGGATCGACCCTCCGCCTCGAGAATGAACGCCTGACGGGTGCCCTCGGCTCGAAGGATCGCCGCTTCGCGTTCGCCCTCAGCGGAGCGGATGGCAGCTTTTGCCCGACCGTCGGCGATGTTGATCGCCGACTGTTGTTCACCCTCCGACTGGAGGATCTTGGCTCGCTTCTCCTGGTCGGCCTGCTTCTGCAGCGCGAGGGCTTCGAGGATCTTGGGTGGCGGCGTGATCTCCATGATCTCGATCCGGGCGATGCGGATCCCCCATTTGTCGGTCACCGCTTCCATCTGCGACTGCACGTCGGTGTTGATGCGCTCGCGTTCGGACAGCGATTCGTCGAGCGACAGCGTGCCGATCACCGAACGCAGAGCGGTTCGGGCCAGCGCGTCGATGGCCACGTTGAAGCTGGACACGCTGAACAGTGCCTGCTTCGCGTCGACGATCTGCGTGAAGATCGTGGCGTTCACGGTCACAACCACGTTGTCCTTCGTGATCACTTCCTGGCGGTCGCCCGGCACCGGAATCTCCCGCATGTCCACGTGCTGAAGCGAGTCGATGAACGGAGCGATGAGCACCAGGCCGGGTTCGTGGGTCTCGCGGTACTCGCCGAGCCGCTTTACGACACCGACCTCTCCCTGTTGAACGATGTTGACCATGCTGCGCAGCGTGGCGAAGACGATGATGAGCACGAGGACACCGACGACGATGCCGCCGATCGACAGGTTGCTGAGAGCGATCATGAAGACTCCGATTTCGTTACAGGGCGGACCGTCAGAGTGGTGCCCGTGACAGCCGTGACGATGACGGGTGTCTCCGGTGGAATCGGGTCATCGCCGGCGGTCACTGCCAGCCAGTTCTCTCCGAGGATGCGAACGTGCCCGGCGGAAAGGTCGCTGCCGACCACGTCGAGGGTGATGCCACGAGCGGAGATGAGGCCACCATGGACACCGGCGATCCGCTGATCGGGACCCCCTTGCGCAAACGCTTTGCTCACGTAGGGTCGCAGCAGCACGACTCCGATGATGCCGACCGCGATCGCCACGACGATCTGCAACGCGATCGCATCTGGTGAGATCAACGCAACGAGCGCCGCTGCCGCCGC
>DASQFE010000758.1:0-2613 GCA_035633295.1 Ilumatobacteraceae bacterium
GCCGTCGTCCACTTCGCGGCCGAGAGTCACGTGGATCGTTCGATCGAGGACGGGTCGAAGTTCGTGCGTACCAACTGCATGGGCACCAACGTGCTGTGTGACGTGGCCAACACCGTGGGCGTCGGCAAGTTCCTGCACATCTCCACCGACGAGGTGTACGGCTCGGTCGAGGAGGGGTCGTCGGTCGAGACCGACGTCCTCGCGCCGCGTTCGCCATATTCGGCCGCCAAGGCCGGCTCCGACCTGATAGCGCTCTCGTACTTCTCCACGTATGGCCTGCCCGTCGTCGTGACTCGCTGCTCGAACAACTACGGGCCCTACCAGTTCCCCGAAAAGGTCATCCCGCTGTTCACCACCAACCTGCTCGACGGCAAGCAGGTGCCGCTGTACGGCGATGGTTTGAACGTGCGCGACTGGATCCACGTCGAGGATCACAACATCGCCGCCCACCTCGTCCTCGAGCAGGGAGCCAATGGCGAGATCTACAACATCGGTGCGGGTAACGAGGTCACCAATGTCGACCTCACCCACCGACTGTTGGAGTTGACCGGCCGCGACGAGTCGTTCATCCGCCCGGTCGAGGATCGGCTCGGACACGACCGCCGGTACTCGGTCAACATCGACAAGGTCAGCTCGCTCGGATGGTCGCTCTCGCGTACGTTCGACGACTCGCTTGCTTCGACCGTCGAGTGGTACCGCGACCATCGCGACTGGTGGGAGCCGTTGAAGCGTAAGGCCGGACTCTGATTTCTCGTCAGACGCCGAAACAGGAGATCGTGCACCGATGAAGCTGCTCGTCACGGGCGCCGGAGGTCAACTTGGCGTCGACGTGGTGACGCATGCCGAGTCGGTCGGCGACGACGTGGTTGCCGTTGACAAGGCGGCACTCGACATCACCGATCCGGTGGCGGTTCGTGAACTTCTCGACTCGGTCCGCCCCGACGCAGTGATCAATGCCGCCGCGTACACCGCCGTCGATGCATGCGAGACCAACGAGACCCAGGCCTTTGCCGTGAATGCCGACGCCGTTGGGCACCTGGCGGCGGCTTGCGAACTGCTCGGCACCCATCTCGTCCACGTCAGCACCGACTACGTCTTCGACGGCACCCTGGATCGGCCGTACCGCGAAGACGATGTGACGAACCCGCAAACGGCGTACGGACGCTCGAAGCTGGCGGGCGAGCAGGCGGTCGGACCGGCAGCTGCCATTGCCCGAACCTCCTGGGTGTGTGGCGAGCACGGCAACAACATGGTCAAGCTCGTGCTGCAACTCGCGTCGAATCCTGATCAGGCCTTGGCGTTCGTCGACGACCAAAGGGGCCACCCGACGTTCACCGCCGACCTGGCGCCCGCACTGCGACAGTTGGCGATCGACCGTCGGGTCGGGGTCCACCACCTGACCAACCAGGGTGCAGTCAGCTGGTACGGGTTCGTCCGTGAGATCCTGTCGGCAGCCGGCCACGATCCGGGCCGTGTGGTTCCGATCTCGACAGCCGATCTCGACCCGCCGCGCCCGGCACCGCGGCCTGCCAACAGCGTCCTCGACAACGCAGTGTGGCGCGCCGCCGGCTACGAGCCGTTGCGTGACTTCCGCGCCCCGCTCGCCGAACTCGTCGCGAAACTCCGGGGTCAGACCTCGGTCTGACCCCTGGCCGAGATGGAGCCGGCAAACAACAAGGAGCATTGAGACGTGGTCACGCGCTGACCCCGAGGAACTCCCGGGCGGCGTCGATGCCGTGGAGCGTGATGTCGTCGCGTCGAATCGTGGCCCAGTGGTCGCGCGACATGCGAAAGGTGAGTTGCTCGTCGGGTTCGCCGCGTCGCAGCGCCCGCTTCGTTCCGACCGGCTCGTATCCCAACGATCGAGTCACACCGAGCGAGGCTGCGTTGTCGTGCCACGCCGAGGTGTGGGCGACCTCGGCCCCGAGGCCGTCGAACCCCAGTGCGAGTGCCGCCGCCCGGAGTTCCTTGCCGTAGCCGCGCCCCTGGAACTCTCTCCCGATCCATGATCCGGTGCCGAACTCGCGCAGTCGTGGGAAATCATTGGAACGCAGGTCGATCGACCCGATGACGGTGTCGTCGACCACCACAGCGAAGAGCAGGTTCCACGACCCCGGGCGCGTGTCGGCCCGACTCGTCCAGTAGAACCGCATCGCCTCCTGCTCCATCTGCGGTGACGGCAGATCGGTCCACGGGATCGTGAACGGCATCGTTGCGGGGTCGTGCACACCCGCTGCTGCGACCGCGAGGAGCAGCTCGGCCAAGACGTCGTCGAGGTAGCGAAGCGAGAGCCGCGGTGTGCGGACCTCGAGGTCGAGCAGCGGCCAGTGGTCGTTCCCCATCGTGCGAGTGTGCCAGGCCCCTACGATCCGCGACGTGGGATTTTCGAAAGCGGAACTCGAGACGTACGTCAACTCCACCGTTCCTGATCTCGTCGGCCCGGACCTCCGGCTGCTGTTCGTCGGGATCAACCCCGGTCTGTGGACCGCGGCGACCCGGACGCACTTTGCGCACCCCGGCAATCGGTTCTACCCGGCCCTACTCGCCGCCGGGATCATCGAGCGGCCGATCGATCGTGGTGTCGGCATGTCCGACGCCGACCGCGAGCACGTG